>CBFHXF010000020.1:0-32975 GCA_965659745.1 Bacteroidia bacterium | reverse complement strand
AAGCTGTAACAGGCGATGGATCTCCACCCCCACCCATGCTTTCGGGCAATCCTACTACGTGTTCTGTTTCCATTTGCACGTACTCCATATCGCGTGTAGTGGTTCCCACATCTTCCGCCGTAATGTACTTTCCGTTCAAATTTTCAACGAAACGACCGAATTTACGCATCAAAGCTTCGCTTTTATGCGTTTTGGGATCGCCAATGATTACCGCTTTGGCACCGCCTAAATTCAAACCCGCTACCGCGGCTTTGTAGGTCATACCGCGAGATAATCGCAAGGCATCGCGAATGGCGTCTTTTTCGTGTTGGTACACCCACATTCTCGTTCCACCCAATCCAGGTCCCAAAACTGTATTGTGAATGGCAATGATAGCCTTAAGGCCTGTAGCATTGTCCTGACAAAATACAATCTGTTCGTGGTCGGTAGACTCAAGGCCTGCAAACAAATCGAACTGTGTTGCAGGGGTTGTTTCAAATTGAATATCTCCCATTGAATTAAAGTGCAAAGATAACCCTTTTTGTATTAAAAAAACGCATTTTCAATGTGTTATATTGACACTTAGACCCTTGTAGGCAAAGGTCTTGGCGTGAATTTCCGGCAAGCTTCCGCAATATATTTAATGTGTTCGGGCGTCGTTCCACAGCAGCCTCCCACTATATTTACCCAACCCTGTTGCGCCCAATCGGCAATCACTTTCGACATGTGTTCCGGACTGTCGTCGTACTCTCCAAATTCATTTGGCAAGCCCGCATTCGGATAACAACTAACATAAATCTCAGAAACTCTTGACATTTCTTCGACATATTGACGCATCTGATCCGCTCCTAATGCACAATTCAAACCCACACTTAACAATTCCCCATGAGAAATACTGTTGTAAAATGCCTCAGTAGTTTGACCGCTTAATGTACGACCCGATGCATCCGTAATGGTACCACTTACCATCACCGGAATATCCCAATTTTCTTCGTCTTTTAACGTATTAATTGCAAAAAGTGCCGCTTTACAGTTTAAGGTATCAAAAACGGTTTCCACCAAAATTAAATCCGCCCCTGCTTCGACCAAAGACCGGGTCTGCTCGGTATAACACACCACCAACTCGTCAAAACTTACCCCACGGTAGCCGGGATTGTTCACATCCGGACTTAAACTGGCTGTTTTATTAGTGGGACCGAGTGCGCCTGCGATATAAATGTGCCGGTCTGACTCCTGGGCATACAAATCGCGCGCTTCTTTGGCCACCTTAATCGCCGCCACATTCAAATCGTGCACCCTATCGCTCATGTGATAATCGAGCATCGAAATCGAATTGGCATTGAACGTATTGGTTTCAATAATATCGGCACCTGCACGCATAAATGCCAAATGAATATCGCGAATAATATGCGGTTGCGTCAACACCAACAAGTCGTTATTGCCCTTCAAAGAATGCGGATAATCCTTAAATTCCGCCCCCCGATAATCTTCCTCAGACAATTTATGTTGTTGGATCATGGTACCCATGGCCCCATCGATAATCAATATACGTTCGTTTAATATTTCCTTAATATCCATAATGCGCGTTGCTCAAATAATCAAAAATATCTTTAAAGTACACATGTAACATCTCAATGCCATTTTGTGTTTTCAGTGCATTCTTTTTCTCGGGGGAAGTTTCCCTACTAGCTAACCTCATACTTCCCAATACATCCATGGCCCCCGACAAATTGGGCTGGGCTCCTTCATCAAAACCCTCAAAAGCAGAAACTTTACCGTTTTCGTAAGCCAAACCAACCGGCCTATCTCCGTTCCAGGCCAACCATTGACAATCTTTATCGTAGAGCGATTGTATGGATTTGCCTTTTATATAACCGGTGGATTTCCCAGAAAATATTTTAGCCAATTGAGATTCAATTTCATCGGTACTCAAAGCAAGTTCACGAGATTCGATAGTGGGACGTACCAAAACCATTGCTTTGTATTTATAGGCCACATACAAGGGTAAATCCACAAATTTGGCGTAATTATAGGTGGGTTTTATAACCTGTCCACCCAAAATGCCTTGTTTCTTAAGCGTATCCAATAATCGCGAAAACCGTTGTTCGGTATTCAAACTGAGGGCAATTACATGACTATGCTCTTTTGTATAAAAATAAACGATATCGCTATATAACGAAATTCCGGTTTCTGCAGGATCCTTTACATGGCTAAAAAGAGGCGCTTTCGCAATAAGTTGAATCAAAGAATCCATATATGCCGGTTGTTTCACACCCGATTCATCGCGCATTTTCCGGGTTTGAAAATGCATAAACGAGCGAACGTCTTCTGGCACAATTACGGGCAAACTGCTTCTGGATTTGAAATTAAAATACAGATAGGCCCCCACCGTAATCACCGAAATAGTCACCAAGGTCATTAACGAGAGTACGATACGCCGAAATCCTTTGTCCATAGCCATGTTGCAAAGATAGAATAATGAATTGTGAATTATGAATGATGAATTATGAATGGTGAATTTCCAACCGCATTCAGCAATTGTCAATGGTTAATTGTTAATTGTTGATTTCCAAAAGCTAATAGCCAACAGCTAATAGCCAATTGTTAATTTCCAAGAGCCAAGAACCCAAAAGCCAAGAACCAAGAGCCAAGAGCCAAAAGCTAATGGCCAACAATAAAAAAAGAGGCCGATTGGCCTCTCCTTTATGATTTTAAAGACTTATTATTAACAGCCGTCAATTGACAATTGACAATTAACCATAAACCATTAATTAAGATTTTGCTTCTGCCGTTTTCTTGCAGCATGCTTTTTTCTCGCCACTGCACTGCTTCTTTTCAGAGGCATCGGCAGTTTCTTTTTTGCAACATGCTTTCTTTTCGCCGTTTTCAGACTTGCACTCCTTCTTGTCAGAAGCAGCAGTTCCTTTTTTACAGCAATCTTTCTTGTCGCCGTCTTTGCATTCTTTCTTAGCGGTCTTATCACAAGAAGCTTTTGCAGCACTTGCATCTTTCTTGCAACATGCTTTTTTACCATCTTCTGACTTAGAACACTCTTTTTTAGCTACCGCAGGTGCTATTTCTTCTTGAGCAACAGCCACATCTGCGTTTTTAACTGCAGGGATTTCAGACTGAGAGAACGCAGCGCCCGCAAAGGCAAAGGCAACTACAGCGAACATGATTAATTTTTTCATAATAACAAATATATCGATTAAAATTGAGTTTTCCTTATGCCCATGTGGCGATGATGGTTTCTCCGCCCGTGGTTTTTTGATTTAAATTAACGGTTACTTTCGCTTCTAAAGGAAGATAAATATCAATTCTGGATCCGAATTTGATAAAACCAAACTCCGCTCCCGCCGTTGCTTTATGTCCTACTTTTGCATAATTCACAATACGCTTAGCCAAAGCGCCTGCAATTTGACGGAACAATACATTTCCGTTTTTGTGCGCCACCACTACCGTTGTTCTCTCGTTTTCGGTAGAGCTTTTAGGGTGCCATGCTACCAAATATTTTCCTGGGTGGTACTTTTCGTAAAGAACTTCCCCAGAAACAGGATATCGGTTTACGTGAACGTTCACGGGCGACATAAAAATGCTGATTTGACGGCATTTGCCTTTGATATATTCGGTTTCTTCCACCTCTTCGATTACCACAACCTTGCCATCTGCAGGTGCAATTATGGCATTATCGTCGTTGGGAGTTGTGCGAGACGGATTTCTAAAAAACTGAACAATCAAGACAAAAAATATCAATGAAAGCACCTCAATGGTAGTAGTGTACCAAGTGCCTGGAGCCAGATATTCTAACAGGCCATTTAAACCTACTAGAATTACGAGTGTGTAAAATATGATGCGGAATCCTTCGCGATGTAACGTCATTTAATTCAACTTATAATTTAGAAAGAACCTCTTAATTTGAGAGTAGTAGAAACTTTATCTAGCGCCACCACGTAAGCGGCCAAACGCATATTGATATTGTGCTTTTCAGAGGCGGCATAAATATTGTCAAAAGCCAATTTCATAACACGATCGGCACGTCTGTTAACGCGCTCTTCTGTCCAATAATAACCCAAACGGTTTTGTACCCATTCAAAATAGGAAACGGTTACCCCACCTGCATTGGCCAAAATATCGGGAACCACTAAAATTCCTTTTTCGTCAAGGATAGAATCAGCTTCTGCAGTCGTAGGACCATTTGCACCTTCCACGATCAATTTTGCTTTGATATTGTGTGCATTTTCAGGCGTAATTTGGTCTTCCATAGCAGCAGGAACCAAGACGGTACATTCTAATTCCAACAATTCGGCATTGCTGATTTTTTGAACGCCCGCAAATCCTTCTAATGTATGCGTTTCGCTGGTGGCTACATAATCAATGGCGGCATTTACGTCAATTCCATCTTCGCTGTAATATCCCCCGGAAATATCACTAATGGCAATGATTTTCACTCCCATTTGTTCAATTAACTTGGCGGCTTTACTGCCTACATTACCAAATCCTTGAACTACGCAAGTTGCCTCGGTTGGCTTAATGCCCATTTTTGCCAAGGCACTACGGGTACTAACCATAACACCACGACCGGTAGCTTCCACACGGCCTAAAGATCCACCTAAAACAATGGGTTTACCGGTTACCACCGCCCAAGAGTTTTGGCCTTTGATTTTGCTATATTCATCTACGATCCAAGCCATTTCCTGCGGACCTGTGCCCATATCGGGAGCCGGTATATCAGATTCTGGCCCAAACACTTCCTTCATTGAAACGGTGTACGCACGAGTCAAACGCTCCAATTCGCCTTTGCTCATGGCACGCGGATTACACTTAATACCTCCTTTGGCGCCGCCATAAGGAATATTAACAATGGCACATTTCCATGTCATCCAAGCCGCTAGGGCTTTTACTTCATCGAGGTTTACGTCCATGCTGTAGCGAATACCCCCTTTGGAAGGTCCCAAATGGTCGCTGTGAACCACGCGATAGGCCTCAAACACTTGAATGGTGCCATCGTCCATGGTAACAGGAATGTTCGCCATAACCACTTTATCGGGTACGCGCAAAACATTTGCAAATTGTTTGTCCAATCCCAAAACCTCCACAGCCGCATCGAAGCGGCGATTCATGCTTTCTAGCGGATTATATCGAGGAGATCCGCCGTTTAATTGAGTTGACATAAAAATGTATCTCTTTGTAAATTAGGGGACAAATTTAGTGGAATGCTTATTGTATAAAAAAACTATTTTGTCAATGCGTTCAAAAAGTTGTGCACCGCTCCTTTTAGCGCACCCGCCTTTTACGCAGCAACCTGTATATTAACAATGTGTTAACTCTAAAAAATAGTTTTCTTCTTTTGGTAAAATTTCTACGAAAAATATGCAGGAGCAAAATGGTAGTTAAGGCAAAATTCCAAGACCAAATCAAGTGTGTAAAATTGACACTTTCTATTTGCTGAAATACTAAAAACAAGAAAAAAAGCATCATCAACAACCCTATGCTGTGATGAAACAACAAGTGCTTGAATTGGTTCCTTGCGTGAAAAAGATTTCCCAAGGGAGCAAATAGCGACAGTGCTAAAATGCCGGGAATGGCCTGAATAACAATGCCTTTCATGGGCAAAAATTCATCTCCAAAAATGAATGCAAAAAATGCCTCGGGAATACAAAGAATTCCAAAAAGTAAAAAAACAGTTCCCCAAAAGCTAAAAGTAATAAATCGCAAAGCAATCACTTCTTGTTTGAAGGGCGCTCGATTTAACAAGGCGCGGCCATGAACAACCGTACCCATGGTATTGGCAAAAATCCAAATCGTATCAATCACCAAAAGAGCATTGGCCAATATCCCTGCGGCGGCATCGCCCATCCAATAGGAAGCCATAAACAAGGGTATGCGGTATACAAAAAACAAAACGATTTGTCCCAATTGCGCCCAAATCCCCTCTTTCCAGGTATGTTTGATCGAGCTCTCATGGGTATTTGATTGAGGATTAAACGCCCCCATACTCCGGAGTCGAAACAGACAAAAAATGCTCCATATTGCCCCAGAAATCACCAAACTCTGCAATACATATTCCAGCGCTATTGGGGGTTGTGACAACCCAAAAATCAATATCAGCAATCCTGAAACTTTAAATACCTCGAAGGCCCCTGACCATTGGTTTTTTTCGATAATTTCACCTCGACTTTGGAAAAAATTTCCTGCTATATTTTGGAAAATCAATACAGCCGACCAACTGAGGAGCAAGCCCAAAATCATAAGGGGCTTTATTCTCGCATTAACGGCGGAAATATCAGATTCTATGGCTTCCACGGGACTTTGAAATACATGAGAAAAGTATCCCAAAACACCGGCCAAAGCGAGCATTCCAAAGCTAATTCCGATAATCCGTGGCAGAAAACGACGCAAGCCGTATTGTGCAATCCAATTGGCCAAAGCCGAACCCACAAAAAGCTCGTTTAACATTAAAAATACCTGAACATACAATAAGTAAATACTCAAACTTCCGCGACCTGTGGCCCCTAAAACGCGGGAATACAAGATTACAGCTACCACCGAAAGTGCCGCTTTCAACAATTGCCAAACATACGATTCTATGGGGCGATCCTTGGCCATGGATTATGCTTCTAATCGCTCAAGAAACAGGCCCATAGAAGCCATCCTGAAGTATATACTCAAGTCTTTTGGCGGTAATTGCGGAAATTTAGCGATTAATTTTTCGCGATATTCGCGATTGATGATCCCGTCTAATTGGGGGCTCATTATCCAAGGCTCCCATTCTCCGCCACATTTAGCGGTAAGTTTGGACTCTGGAACGCTGAATCCTTTTTTATCGGTGCGGTTGTAAATAGATTCAGGCAAATACGATTGGGTGGCTTCCCTCAAAATTCCTTTTGACTTGCCGCCTTGGATCAATTCGTGTAAGAATTTTTTGCCTAAAACCTGTTGGGGCAAATGCAAATCGTCGGCAAACGGATTCCGGCTCTCTAATTGAAACGCCATACCATTGCGGTCTTCCCATTGCAACATTTGATATAAACGGCCGTAAAATTTCGAATTTACATTGCTGCCATAATACTCCCCCATCATCAACTCTTTCACATTTTCGACTTTCGGATGCAGCTCCATTTCGTTGCTATTGATCAACTCTTTAGTGAAAATATGTCCCCATAAAAATCGATCCATTCGATGTTTCCACTCCTGTGACAGCTGCTGTCGCCATTTCCGTTTCCACGCTACTTTTTTCAATCGATCATACGAAATGGGCCAATTTTCGGCATACGGAAGTATCTGTTCTTTTTCGCCGTACCAAGCTTGAACAAAATGATCGGGATAACCTCCATAGAGTTCATCCGCACCTTGCCCATTGAACAAAACGGTAATACCTAAATCTCGAACGCTTTTACAAAGTTGAAAATGGGCTATATTATTCCAAGCGACAGGCGGTCGGTTCGACTGAAGCACCACATCTTCGATATGAGATGTTTTAAAGGAACTCGTATCGACGGTATGCACCAAGCCACCGTTGTGCTTATGCACCGCTTCTTGCCATTTACGTTCGTCTTCGGGTTCGTTTTGAGACACAATAGAAAACAAATGAAGGTCTTCCGATGCCCCTAATAAATGCCTCGCCAAGCCCAACAAAACCGCACTATCTAGTCCGCCGCTTAACGCAAAACCAATAGGCACATCCGATCGTAAACGGCGCTTCATGCTTTCTAGCAAAAGCACTTCTAGCGGCCTATTTTCTTGAATATTGAGCAAACTCGAAGGATAAAACCACCTCCGATGGATGATGCTTCTCAGATTCGGATTCCAGCGCAGCCAATGTCCGGGTTTTAGCGCCTCTACCCCCTCAAACCAATTCACCGCATCTGTCATTCCATGTCTAACATGCAGATATATGGCTTCTTCGCGCACCTGTTTTACCCCTAAAAACTTCCTTAAGCTGCTTTCTTCGCTAGAAAACACAAAGGCATCTTCTCGCTTGGCATAGAAAAGAGGCTTAACCCCTGTTCTATCTCTTGCGATGGTGTACGTATTCTCATGGGCATCATAAATGCTAAAGGCAAAAAAACCATCCAACAAAGGCAGGCATTTGTCTTCCATTTTCGCCCATAATTCGAGCAAAACCTCGGTATCAGAATCGGTAACTGTATTGAGGCGATGTTGCTGCCGCAACTCTATATAATTAAAAATTTCCCCATTGAAGGTAATCCAATACCTACCGCTCGCATCGCACATCGGCTGGTGAGAACGGTCGCCAGGGGCAATTATCGACAAGCGTTGGTGCAAAAGCATGCCATTAACCGCCTCGCTCAAACTGCCCAATAAAGGCCGAGTGGGAATGAATTGCAAGTCTTCGTTGTATTGCTCTTTTCCCCATAAAACGGGCAAGGGATCGGCATGACGCAGCATCAACAAGATACCCGCATCGTCTTTACCCCGATGCTGTATATCTTCCGAGAACGTATAAATCCACTTCTTCCAGAAGTTTACATCCTTTTCAAACAAAGTCGATATGCCCGCAATACCACACATTATTGATTCTCATATGCCCTCAACAACACACGAGCCACCACATTAGGGTGAAATTTCTCAAGCGCTTTTTGCTGAATTTGCATGGAATCAAAGGTTTGATTTTTCAGAGAATATTCCAATAGGGCTTCGTGGATCTTTTCCGCCTTTTCTTCATGTGTCTGAAATGGTGGAATTTGAATGGAGTTATGGACCCCACACATTTGAACAATGCCTCCCACTTGAGTAACAATTACGGGCAACCCAAAACACAAGGCCTCCAAAATTACACAAGGGGCATTCTCGGCGTCACTCACCAAAAGTAAGGCATCGCAGTTTTGATAATACACTGCCAATTCTCTCGGGGGAAGCCCACCTAAAGCCGTAACTCCCTTTATATTGGCGTATTGGGCATGGGTATTGGAACCAACTAATATCAACTCGGCTTCCGATTTGACCGATTGGAATCGAACAAATGCCTCTAATAAAAATGCCACATTTTTTCGATCTTCTCCATTGCTAACGTGTAAAAAACGAAATCCGGGTGACTTTTGGGGGTGCAACGCTAATGATTTCTCAATGGCGTTCAAATACGCCTCGTCTAATACGTTTTCTATATCCACACGTTCCACAGGGCGACCTAAAATAGAACACATCGATTCGTGAAGCTGCCCGCTAATAGAAGCCGCTCTATCTACCCGATTCCACATAAAGCGATAGGAAAAACGGAACCACCACCCTCTTTTTTCGTAGGCATCGGGCACCTCTTGACCAAAAATAGCCCAATGCTCGGTGAGCCATAATTGAAATCTAAAAAAAGGCTTTAATACCGCCGCCACGAATCCAATTTTATCCGCTGCATGCACATGCACAATATCCCAATCGCGCCGCAAAACCGATATCAAAACGCATATCACTTTAATATAATAAAAGAACGCATTTAGAGCCCGAAATGACCCTCTGAACTGCAAAACCGGAATGATTCTTTCTATTGCAGATTCATTTTGAGTGTTGGGGTTGGCTGACTTTTCCTCCACAATCTTCGGAATAGCAGTACCGCTATAATAAGGGGCAAAATGGTATAATTCCAACTCAAAATGCGTATTTGAAATCTCATTATGCCCTAAAGCGTTCGCAATTTCCGATTCCGCGAACCCATTTATTTGATAGCCCTTCTTTTCAGAAATCACATGCTGCAAGGCCCTAAAATGCCGTTTCACAAAATTTCCTCCAAGAGGATTTTGAGAATGAGGATACCAACCGGCCAACCAAAGGACACGCATGCTACAAAGATAAGATTAGGGTTTAACCAAATACGCTAGAAACGTGTTTCTTTAAAAACCGACTTTGGAATTGCGGTCGTTATCAAGTTTTTCATACTGCGCTATTTCAGAAATAGCCTGCATCCTCGATTTCTCTGGATACAAAATGGCATCAATAATTTGTTTTCTTCTTACATTACTGATTTGGGCCGGACTTAAACTGAATTTCTTGGCAAGATTATGGCATTGATTTTCCTCCAATTCTGGAAAATACAAATGCCAAACTTTTGCTTGGGTCGGAATATCAGATTTTTCAAATTTGATTTTAAATAAAAATCGACGCTCAAAAGCGGGATCCAAATTATGGGTCAAATTGGTGGTAGCAAACAAAATTCCGTCTAATTCTTCCATGCCCTCAAGGAATATATTCTTTAGGGCGTTATTCATTTGATCGACAGACGATTTTGCATCCACGCGCTTCGAAAAAAGAGCATCCGCTTCGTTAAAAAGCAAAATACAGCGCTTTTTTGTCTGTCGGCATAGTTTTCGATAATTCGAAAATACCATTCGTGCATTTTTCTCACTATCGCCCACCCATTTGGATTGTATTTCTGCTACATCAATTTTATAAATGGGCAAATCGAATTCTTTGGCCATTTGATAACAGAACTCCGTTTTTCCGGTACCTGGATGTCCATAGAAAATGGCGGTTAATGCTCCATTTCTTCCTCCAAGGGCATCTGCGATACGCTTTTGAATTTGGGGATCCATGGCCTTTTTAAGCGGTGTAAATTGCCGGTTCAAATCCTCTGAAAATATCAATTCTTGGTTTGAAATTTCTTTGGGATCTATATGAGGCACGGTAATGATACCTACATCATTGAGGTTGCGTTTCCTTTCGTCGTCAAATTCGGCGAAAAGTTCATTCACCCCTCGTTCGGTTAATTCCAAGGAAAAGGATTCCGAAATACGACCGCCACCTACTATTTCAATTAATCCGTGTTTAATGGGCGGCCAGTTTCCGGGTTTAATAAACTTATTGATGAATTCTCTCGATTCAAATCGGGCAATATCCATATTTTCAGCCCATTCGTCTACTTCCGTGGGCAAGTCTTCCATTACCTTTTTGGTTAAAATCGCAAAGAATAAATTCAGGTGAAGGCTTGCCTCATACAAGTGGGTGAAATGTTTGTTTATGTATTTCACACAGGCCAAATGTTCATTAATTTTAAACACATTAGAACGCATCAACCCTTCTGTTCTGGATTCAAAGAGGGGAGCATGAGGCATATTCATCCGATCAAAAAGTCCACTCGGACCGCCAAAAAATTGTTGGAGGTATTTCAGCATAGGAAACAATCCGTAAGGGGTAAGCGATTCAACAGATTCCCAGTTTCCTGTATCGATGGCTTCGAGATAGTCGTCATTGAGGGTTATACTTACGGATTCTGAAAATCGCTCCCTCACAATCACCTGATGTTTGTATAATTTGCGCATGAGGTTGGAAATTCGATGGTTATTATAACCGGTTACCGGTTTGATATAATTAATGAGTTGCTCTTTTTTAAGGCCATGGGAATCTTCATCTTCAACCGCTAATATGGCTACGACCAAGGTTTCTGGTAACGAAAGCTTAAACTTAGATGCAACTTCTTTCAAATCTTGCATTTGATCGATTGGTTGGTTTTCAGGGGCGTTTTTAATGCGCTGAACGATAACAGATAATGTTTGATAAATGATATTTGACTCCATGACTATTGATTAATTTTTTAACAAATAGAAGTCAAGCAAATTAGTAATACAAAGTCACAAAAGCGAAGTTTGTGAATAAAATTTTCCGGAAATGATTTGCGAAAAACGCGGATTAATTGTTAATTGTTAATTGTCAATTGTCAATTTGACCTTGCCTGAAATTGGTTGTTGGTTTTCAGGATATCATTTTAATAATCAATTCAAATTCACACCAACCCCAATTTTTGTATTGATCACATTCATGGGTTGTGTGCGGGTATTCAAGAAAATACTCCCAGAGGATGCATAACTAGTAATATCTCCAAATTCAGGAGATGCTCCAAAGTATTCAAAACTTGCGATAATCGAAATCCGTTTATTAGCTTGATATTGATAGCCTAAGCCAAATTGATATCCCATTGTAGAGGCATAAGTAGGCAATTCAACAAACCAATAGGGAAGTGTTGACTCAAATGATTCAATTTGTGGGGTTTTACAAAAGGCTAGTCCGAGCAAAGCACGAAAATCGAATGTTGATTTAGAAGTTAAATTGATGATTTTATTGGCCCCTAACATATAAGAACTCGTCACATAATTATCACCATAAACCGACCAAATTCCCGTTGATGAATTATTTAATTCACGTCGGTACCCATTAGAATTAAAAAGATTGACATGCGATTGCGATTTAAACAAAAGACCAAAACCTTTATCTTTAAAGTCATATCCAATGGTAAAAGAGGAAGACAAGCCCCCTTTAGCAAAACCGGCTTCGTCATTGTTGAGATTGCGGCTGGCAAAATCTCCCAAAGGAGAACTGATACCATAGGAATAATCTAAATATACAGACCTATTCGATTGCGCATTAGCATTATTAACAGCTAAAAATTGGACTAGAAAAGCAAAAGCCCAAACCCTCAAATTGACATTAAATGACTTTCTCATACAGATTAAAAATCCAAAACTAAAATAAATCAATCATTTAAACCAAATTCACTGAAAATTATTCGTTCGTTTTAAACCGTTCAAGAAACAACTATAAACCATTCAAAAACGACAGTACAACTTTTAAAGAACAATCGTAAAACATTTTTATCAAACAAAAATCCTATTTTTATTTCAATCCCCCCAGAAAATTAACTTGATCCAAAATTAACTTGATCCCGTAATACCCTTCAAAAACAATTGTGAAAGCATAAAAAAAGCCACCCGAATGGGTGGCTTTTAGGCGGGGCGACCGACCGGAATCGAACCGGCGACCTCCAGATCCACAAACTGGCGCTCTAACCGACTGAGCTACGACCGCCGTATATTGGAGTGCAAAAGTAGTATTTTGAACGATATTCCACAAATAAATTTTCGGGTATTTCGAAAATTATTTGCCTTCCGACATTCCTACGTATTTAAGAAACTCTGCGCGCGTTTCGCTTTCCTTAAATTTACCGTGATAACTGGCGGTTACTGTAGAACTACTCGTATCTTTTATACCCCTGCTTGCTACGCACAAATGCTTGGCATCCATCACGACTGCAACGTCTTGTGTTTTTAAAACAGACTTCAATTCCTCAGCGATCTGAATGGTCAAACGCTCTTGAACTTGCGGACGTTTGGAATAATAATCTACTATGCGATTCAATTTCGATAAACCGATAACCTGTCCGCTGCTGATATACGAAACATGGGCCTTTCCAAAAATGGGAACAAAATGGTGTTCGCAGGTACTATAAAATTCAATATCCTTTTCCACCAACATTTCGCTGTAATCATAACTATTCTCAAATAAGGTTGGCGTTGGTTTATTTTTAGGATCCAAGCCTTTGAAATGTTCGTTTATAAACATCTTCGCCACACGCAATGGAGTTCCTTTTAAGCTTTCATCAGCCAAATCCAAACCCAACACATGCATTATTTCCTTGAAATGCTTGGCTATAAGTTCAATTTTGAGTTGATCATCCATTTCGAAAGCATCTTCGCGAAGCGGCGTTTCCTTTGAGCTACCCACATGGGAATCACCCATTTCCTCCCAATCAGAGAGTATCTTTAGTTTATTATCCATTAAATTCTACAAAATTACGAGGTGTTTCATACAAACGAACACTCAAATCATACGATGCATCTAGGCGATTTTTCAATTTCTTCCAAATTACCCAAACGATATTTTCGGCCGTAGGATTTAAGTCTTTAAACTCTGGTACGTCTAAATTCAAATTCTTGTGATCGAATACGTCGGTTACTTCTTCCTCGATATATTCCTTTAATACCTTCATATCAATCAAATAACCGCTTACCTCATCAACCTCCCCTTCTACACGTACAACGATTTCATAATTATGACCGTGGTAATTTTGATTGTTACACAAGCCAAAAAAAGCTTGATTTTCGGCCTCCGACCATTGGGGCACATGCAAACGATGGGCTGCATTAAAATGTGCGGTTCTATATACTGCTACGCGTCTTGACACAATATTGTTTAGGTTATATAACCACAAAAATCGCTTTTTGTTCATGCATTCTTGACAAATATCCAACAAAACAGCAAATATATCCGCTCAAAAAAATCCATTTGGGGGTAAAAATGTGAAATACTTTTTATTAGAAGCTTCAAAGCTGTGGTATTTTTGTGCCATGAAATTTTTCATCGATACGGCCAATCTTGATCAAATCCGCGAAGCACACGATTTAGGAATCCTTGACGGGGTTACCACCAACCCTTCTTTAATGGCCAAAGAAGGCATAACTGGCGCCGACGCCGTACTTAAACATTACGTAGATATTTGCAATATCGTAGACGGCGATGTAAGCGCTGAAGTTATTTCTACCGATTTCAAAGGAATGGTAGAAGAAGGCGAAAAATTAGCCGCCCTTCACGAAAATATCGTAGTTAAAGTTCCCATGATTAAAGACGGTATCAAAGCCATCGCCCACTTTACCAATCAAGGAATTCGTACCAATTGCACCTTGGTGTTTTCAGCCGGACAAGCCATTTTAGCAGCAAAAGCGGGCGCCACCTACCTATCTCCTTTTATCGGTCGCCTCGACGATATTAACTGGGATGGTATGGAACTCATCAAGCAAATAGCCGATATCTACGCCGTTCAAGGCTACGAGACTCAAATATTAGCCGCAAGCGTGCGCAATCCCTTGCACATCGTTAAGGCTGCCCAATTCGGTGCTGATGTGGTTACATGTCCCTTAAACGCCATCCTAGGATTGCTCAACCACCCCCTAACCGACATCGGTTTGGCACAGTTCTTGGCCGATCACGCCAAAGCGAACAAATAATTATCCCTCCGGAACTTCCTCGGTTTCGAGGTTTTCCAACAAATAGCGCATATCGGGCATGATTCGATAAATCATGCCCTTATCGCCATCGGTGATGTCAACAAAATGAAAATTCTTTCCATCTAAAGATTGACCACCCAACCACTGCAATTGATACTCCGCATCGGAAGTGCCCACCAACCAACGTTTAATCGGCACCACACTGTAATATCCAGTTACGCGACCTCTGTCATCGCGCACCGCCGTAAATGCCTCTAAAGGTCCCGATTCCCAGCGCCTGTAGCGCTGTGGATCTTGCGCTTTTGACTTCTTCAATTGATCAATAAACGCCATCGATCCTCCGTAAGCCTTCACCACCGCAGGGTGCATAAATTGCACAAACTCAGAAAAACGCCCATCGCGATAACTCTCCATAAACGACCGCGCCGCGCGTTCAAAACCCTCCCGGGCCTGTTTTTCGAAATTGAGCTGCGCCGTTCTCGGGCTTCCCCCGGTATCATTTAAATTTTTCTCGGGGGAAATTTCCTCTGTTGCAGCCGGTTGTGGCTCCGCCTGAGCGGCATTGCCCGCAGAAGCCGATTCCTTATTATTGGAATTGCAAGCTGCCATGGCAACGAACGCGAGCATATATATATAGGTATGAATGTGCATGCTTTTTAGAATAACGAAATTACGCTTATTTAAATTTCATTGGGATTTTTTTCAAAAAAAGAGGCCGCTCCGATTACGAAGCAGCCTCTTACACAAAAAATCAGTATGAAATTATTTCACTTCTTCAAAGTCCACGTCTTGAACTTCATCAGCGGCATTGCCGGAGTTACCCGCGCTGCCCGCACCGCCTTGAGCTCCTGCATCGCCCGCTGCATTTGCATCGCCTTGGGTGGCTTTATACAAATCTTCGCTAGCGGCTTGCCATGCGGTATTCAAGGTTTCGGTATGCGCTTTGATTTCCTCTAAGTTTTTAGCTGCAACGGCATCTTTCAACTTGCCAAGGGCTTCTTCGATAGGTCCTTTTTTCTCATCAGGAATCTTATCGCCGTATTCTTTCAATTGCTTTTCGGTTTGGAACACCAAAGAGTCAGCGGCATTTACTTGCTCGATTTCTTCTTTGCGCTTTTTGTCGGCATCAGCATTCGCTTCTGCTTCGTTTTTCATGCGCTCGATGTCTTCTTTGCTCAAACCAGAGCTCGCTTCAATGCGGATCTTCTGTTCTTTTCCAGTGGCTTTATCTTTCGCAAACACATTCAAAATACCGTTGGCATCAATGTCGAAAGAAACCTCAATTTGTGGTACCCCACGAGGAGAAGGTGGAATGCCATCTAAGATGAAGCGACCGATGGTTTTGTTATCCGCAGCCATAGAACGCTCTCCTTGCAATACATGTATTTCTACAGAAGGTTGATTGTCGGCAGCCGTACTGAACGTTTCGGTTTTCTTGGTCGGGATGGTGGTATTGGACTCGATCATTTTAGTCATTACCCCACCCATGGTTTCGATACCCAAGCTCAAAGGCGTTACGTCAAGTAACAATACATCTTTTACCTCACCGGTTAAAACACCCCCTTGAATGGCGGCACCTACGGCAACTACCTCATCTGGATTCACTCCTTTAGAAGGCGTTTTACCGAAGAATTCTTTTACCAATTCTTGGATAGCAGGGATACGGGTAGAACCACCCACCAAAATCACTTCATCGATATCGTTTGGCGTCATTCCAGCATCTTTCAAAGCATTTTTACAAGGCTCTAAAGTACCTTTGATCAAACGCTCGGCCAATTGCTCGAATTTTGCACGGGTCAATTTGCGCACCAAGTGTTTAGGAACACCGTCAACTGCCGTAATATAAGGCAAGTTGATATCGGTTTCGGTACTGCTTGACAATTCAATTTTAGCTTTCTCAGCGGCTTCTTTCAAACGCTGCAATGCCATTGGGTCTTTGCGCAAATCGATATTTTCTTCCAATTTGAACTCATCGGCCATCCAATCGATGATTACTTGGTCAAAGTCATCACCACCTAAGTGGGTATCTCCATTGGTAGATTTTACTTCAAAAACGCCATCGCCTAATTCAAGAACGGAAATATCAAAGGTACCGCCACCTAAATCGTAAACGGCAATTTTAATATCGCGGTTGGTTTTATCCAAACCGTATGCCAAGGCAGCAGCGGTAGGCTCGTTAATGATACGCTCCACTTTTAAACCTGCAATTTCACCGGCTTCTTTTGTGGCTTGACGTTGCGCATCGTTAAAGTAAGCAGGAACGGTAATTACCGCACGCGATACTTCTTGTCCTAAATAATCTTCAGCCGTTTTCTTCATTTTCTGAAGTACCATGGCACTGATTTCTTGAGGGGTATATTGGCGATCGCCAATTTTTACGCGAGGGGTATCGTTATCGCCTTTCACCACTTCGTAGGGCACGCGGCCCGCCTCAGCGGTCATAGAGCTATAACTCTCACCCATAAAACGCTTGATAGAGTTGATGGTGTGTTGCGGATTGGTGATCGCTTGGCGCTTCGCCGGATCACCTACTTTGCGCTCTCCGTTTCCGTTATCCAAAAACGCTACAATAGAAGGGGTAGTTCTACGACCTTCACTGTTGGCAATTACCACGGGCTCGTTTCCTTCCAACACGGCCACACAGCTGTTCGTAGTTCCTAAGTCAATTCCAATTATTTTGCTCATGATTATAGTTGCTTTTGGCTCTATATTCACAAATGCAATGCCAATACCCAAATGCGATGCATTACATGTCAAAATGTCGCAACTTGTCAGTATTTCAACAAAATTTCATTTTCAAATACGACAAAATATCCTAAAAAGCCATCACTTACGTCAGTTTTCCTGCTAATCACATAAATTTCCATCTCGGGGAAAAATCGATAACGGCGTTAACCAAACGCTCACAATAATGCGAAACGCAAATACGAAGTTCTTTATATTGTGGGAAATCAATAACGGCGTTAACCTGAATGTAAAACTATCGGATAAAATTAAGCGGCGCCGTTAGTTTATTATTCTGCAAAATTCCCACACTTGCGGGTTCAAAGTTAGACGTTCCTATTTCCTGGCGACAACGCGATCCGAAAAGGCCCATCCCCCCTTCAATATTGGAATATTCTGCTGTTTTCTGTACGATACCAATACTAGGCTCGTTCACAGATATATAATCAATCAGATTTTGACTTCCACCATAATATTCAACTGAAACATGCTTAAATCGGCGTACTATATTTCTAGAGGTGTCCAAAGAAGACGCTAAAAACTGCATGAACGATTCTCGTTCTATCTGATGCAGCACCGCCGCGGTCGTATTGCGCTGTACCACATAATTGGTAATCACATTCCACGTTAGGTCACGGGTGCGAAGGAATCCCGTATCTTCTCTGTTGAATTCATCGATTTTAACGCGCATTTTGATGTCATACGCATATGAATTCCAACCGGGCACATAAGATATCACAATGAATTTAGCCCCTAAAGAAAACGTAGGATTGGAGCTTTTAAAGGGAGCTTCGATACGCGCCTTGCGCAACGTCCATGTTACGGCCTCCACTTTTTGTCCGGTTAATTTACTTTCCACCATTAACTTATAAGGCTCGTTCTCTAAAATGGGCACGGTGGTCTTGTATAGATAATTCGGATTTTGAGCAAAAATTCCGGGATCTTTTTGAATTTCATTCACGCGCTCTAAGTCAATGATGGTACCGCTATTGATATGCAAAAGGGTTACTTTGGCATCTTTGATAAACAGGCTATCTGGATTTTGAGCGACTTTGAGTGCGTTTTCGTTTTCATTAAGGAAGGCCTTATTAATTTTAATGTATTGTACCGAATCTAAGGGATCTAACAATCCATATACCACTAAAATTTCTTTCCAATCGGCATTGATATCTACCTCGTTATCACACGCACTCATGCTAAGAACCAATCCAAGCATAAGGGCGATACCCACTGAAAATTTCTTCCTCATAGATTTACAAAGGTATCGAAAAGGCCTCAATAAGTTTAAAAAGTAGATTATGCTGCCAATATTTTGACAAAAATGCAGAGGTTCTCCAAAATAATATCAAATATTGCAGTTCCAATTATGAGTGTACACCGCGAAATCAAGAAAGTAACTACCCACGTTTTGAGCGAAATGAAGCTCCGTGGTGAAAAAATATCGATGCTTACCGCTTACGACTATTCAACGGCAAAAATCATTGACGACGCCGGTATTGATGTTATTTTGGTGGGCGATAGCGCTTCGAATGTAATGGCGGGCCACGAAACTACTTTGCCCATCACATTAGATCAGATGATTTACCACGCCAGTAGTGTGGTAAGGGCTATTGACCGCGCCTTGGTGGTAGTAGACTTGCCGTTTGGTAGTTATCAAGGAAATTCTAAAGAGGCCCTTAATTCTACTATCCGTATTATGAAAGAAAGCGGTGCCCACGCCATTAAAATGGAGGGCGGTTCCGAAATTATAGAAAGTATACAACGTATTTTAACGGCAGGAGTCCCCGTAATGGGACATTTGGGATTAACCCCTCAGAGCATCTACAAATTTGGAACCTACACCGTGCGTGCCAAAGAAGAGGAGGAAGCAGAAAAACTCATTAAAGACAGTCAATTGCTTCAAGAAGCGGGTTGTTTTGCCCTGGTTTTAGAAAAAATACCGGCCAAACTGGCGAAGCGCGTTGCCGAAAACCTGCATATCCCTGTAATTGGAATTGGTGCTGGCAATGGTGTAGATGGACAGGTATTGGTACTGCACGACATGTTGGGCATCAATAAACAATTCAACCCACGATTCTTACGCCGATACTTAGATCTTTATGGACAGATTAAGGGGGCGGTAGAGCAATACATTGTAGATGTGAAGAGTACGGATTTCCCGAATGAGAAAGAACAATATTGAATTGTGAATGGTGAATTATGAATGGTGAATTATCAATTATGAAGTAGCAACAGTCAATATTAGGGCATAGTTGGTAAAAGCAGAAATGGTGCATTATTAGTTATGAAGTATCAATAGCGAAAAAGAGGGCGTAAGTGATAAAAATAGAAATGGTGAATTAATTCATAATTCACCATTCACACTTCATAATTGAAAACTTATTTCGTAGCCGTCAAACGCATCTTACGACGTGTTGGCTTGGCTTCTTTTTCGGCGTCGAAGGCCGCAATACCGCTAATTTCTTGGTCAACCAAAATACGTCCGCAATGTTCACAATCGGTAATTTTGATGTGGGCACGGATGTCGCTATGGCGTTGTGGGGGTACTTTAGAAAAGCAACCTCCGCAAGATCCACGAACAATGGCCGCAACGGCAACTCCGTTCTTCATGTTTTCACGAATACGGTGATACGCACGGTTGTAACGCTCGTCTAATCTCTTGGCCGCACTTTCACGATCTTTGTTCAATTTATTGATTTCCTCTTCGTTTTCTTTTTCGATTTCCGCTAATTCTTTGCGTTTGAAATCGATATCGGCACGACGTGAATCTAGGGCGCGCTGGGTAGATTCCAACACTTCGTTTTTCATTTCAATCTGGCGATAAAAATCTTTGATTTTTTTCTCAGCCGATAAAATCTCCAAACCTGCAATCTCTTTTTCTTTATCAATAGCCTCGTATTCGCGACTGTTCTTGATATTGTTCATCTGCTCATCGTACTTAGCGATGGCAGCTTGGAAATCTTTAATGGAGTTTTTCTTTGCCGATACATGCGCATTATACTCGGCAATTTCGCCTTGGATGTGCTGCAAGCGGGTTTCAAGACCGGCGATATCGTCTTCTAAATCGGATACCTCCATCGGTAATTCACCTAAAACAGCACGCAATTCGTCTAACTTGTTGTCGATTTGCTGCAATTTCCAAAGGTCTTGTAATTTTTTTTCAACGGTTACGTCCATATGGCTTATCTGTATTGTACTGGGTTGGTATTGGTTTGTGCAAAAATGGTTGCAAAATTAGGGATTTTTTTCGATAATAACTCCTTGAAGATTTCAATTGTGTATTTTTCCGACTCAAAATGGCCAATATCACAAAGTAACAGCGTACCTTCCGCATCAAAGTACTCGTGATACTTCACATCTGCCGTTATATATGCATCGGCTTCTCTTTTGGCTTTCTTGATTAAAAACGACCCCGCCCCCCCACAAACAGCGACCGTTTTAATCTGAGACTTATCGGTTTTTGTGAATTTCACAAAACTTAACTCCATTTTGTTTTTCAAAAACTGCAAAAAATCATCCACGCCAAGCGCTTCGGGTAATACCCCAATTAATCCGGCTCCTATCTCCTGATGGGCATTTTCTATTTTTACTAGTTCATACGCAACCTCTTCATAAGGATGTGCCGTTAGCATCGCTCTCAATACCCGGTCTTTGTTGGCATCCGTAACCACCACTTCAAATCGTATTTCTTCATCGCTAAACCGCACTCCTATTTGGCCGGTATGCGGATTAGCCCCCTCTATCGGTCGAAACGAACCCACTCCTTGCAAACGGAATCCACATTCATCGTAATTCCCTATTTTGCCTCCTCCCGCACCAAATATGGCCGCTTGAACCGTATCAAAATGTTCCTTAGGCACATATACCGAAAGGCGGTACAAACGTCCGGTTTGCGGATCTAAAATCCGGGTTTGCTGCAATCCCAATTTTGCGGCAATTTTAGCATTCACCCCACCGTGCAACACGTTATCCAAATTGGTATGTATGGCATAAATGGCAATTCCATATTTAATAGCCGCAATCACCGTGCGTTCCACGTAATTATTGCCATTTAAGCGTTTTAATCCCCCAAAAATAATAGGGTGATGCGCAATAATAATATCACATCCGCTGGCTTTGGCTTCCTCTACAATTTCTGGAGTACAATCCAAACACAACAAGGCTTTATTCACAAAATCGTTTGCATTGCCCACTAATAAGCCGCTATTGTCGTAAGATTCTTGCCAAGTTGAGGGCGCCACTTCCTCAAATACCGATATCAACTCTTGAATTTGTACACTCATTGATTCAAATTTCAGATAAATCTATGACATTTGCGGCACATGCTTAAAAAAGCGATTCTCAAAAAAGGAAAAGAAGAGGCCATTGCGCGCAAACATCCCTGGATTTTTTCAGGCGCCATTCAAAGTATGGATCCTTGCAATTCAGGCGATTTAATAGAAATAACCGATTATAAAGGCAACTTTTGCGGCATAGGCTACAGCGGAACAGGCAGCATTGCCCTGCGCATTTTGAGCTTCGAACCCGTTAGCATCGACACCGCTTTCTGGGAACAGCGATTTGAACAAAGTTGGCAATTGAGAAAAGAGCTTCAATTGGGACTCAATACCCACACCAATGCCTATCGACTCATTCACGGCGAAGGCGATGGCATACCTGGATTAATCATCGACATTTACGAAAAAACAGCGGTAATTCAAGCCCATACCGACGGCATATTCGAACAATTACAACCCATTGCTGACGCCTTGAAAGCCGTTATGGGAGCTTCCCTCGAAAGAATTTATTCCAAAAGCAAGGCCTCGATGCACGACAGTGAAATTCAAGATCTTTATCTCTTGGGAAGCCCGGGCACAACCATCGCCACCGAATACGATATGCGGTTCCGGATCAATTGGGAAGAAGGACAAAAAACGGGATTTTTCTTAGACCAGCGAGAAAACAGAGCGCTTTTGAAATCATATGCACAAGAAAAAACAGTGCTCAATACCTTTTCGTATTCCGGCGGATTTTCGGTGGCTGCGTTAGCGGGTAACGCTTCTAAAGTCATCTCTGTAGATATTTCCCAACATGCCATTGACTTAGCAAATGACAATATTGAACTCAACGGGTACAGCGAGCGCCATGAGGGTGTGTGCGCCGATGTTTTGAAATACCTCACAGAGTCAGAATCGTTTTACGACATAGTAGTTTTAGATCCTCCGGCTTTTGCCAAAAGCATCAAGAAAAAGCATGCCGCCACCATGGGTTATAAACGTTTGAATCAATTGGGTTTGAACCGCGTAAAACCAGGCGGACTTTTATTTACCTTTAGCTGTTCACAGGTAATCGACACCGAATTATTCGAACATACGGTACGGGCAGCGGCCATTGAAAGCGGTAGAAATGCACGCATTTTGCACCGACTTTCTCAAGGTCCCGATCACCCTGTGAATATTTTCCATCCCGAAGGACATTATTTAAAAGGATTGGTGCTGCGGGTGGATTAAAAGTAGTATTATTCTTAACTATTGGTCCTAATAAATACCCCTAAGAATTAGGGTAATTCGATTGTAAATAATTATTTCATACTGCCTAAATCGCTGTATATCCCGACATGCATGGGCGTGTTTTAATGCGCGTTTTATTTCTGAGCAAATCGATAAAACACCCAAGCTACAGGAATGAAAACGAGATTCGGCATCCATACGGCTATCATGGGTGGCATTACGTTTTTCACCCCGAGGGAATTGAAATATTGACTGAAAAACAAGAAGAATAATATCACGAAGATTCCCACCGCAAGCGACACGCCTACCCCACCTCTGGTTTTACGACCGGCCACAGAAACGCCAATCGCAATTAATATAAACGTACTAAAAGGGGAGGCATAGCGACGAAACCGCTCGGTTTCCAAGCCGGGCACATTGGGGGAACCGCGCTGTCTTTCTTGTTCGGTGAACACCACCAATTCGCGTTGGTTCAAGCTTTGAATGTCTTCCAAGCGAAAGAAAAAATTCGAAGGATTGAAGGGAATTAGGGTATCTAAACTGGGTAAGGTTTTTACTATTTGATTTCCGTTTGCCAAAAATTCGCGTTGGGTTACCTGATCCAAATGCCAGGTTTGTTTGCGCCTGTCCCAACGTATGAATCGAGCAAAAAGCGAGCTTTTCATTTCAATTCCGTCGTAAGACTCAATGGTTACGCCCATGCCGGTACTGTCGTGATTGGCAAAATAATCCATGTACATAATCACGCCGGGTTGTATTTGTCGGTATATCGAATTTCGCGTTTCGTCCCAATAATTACGCAAATATTTATACTCAAATTTTACGCGATCTTTATCGGTAACGGGAATGACCCATGCGTTCAACAAATAGCTTCCCCAGGCTAAAAAAACGGCCACGATCATGTAGGGTCGTAAAATTCGCAATAAGGAAACGCCCCCTGCCAACATAGATATGAATTCGGTGCGTCCTGCTAATCGCGAGGTAAGGTATAGAACCGAAATAAATATAAAAATAGGGCTGAATGTATTAATCAAGGTGGGCAAAAAACTCACATAATAGACGCCTACTATTTCGCCAATTGGGGCATCTCTTTTTAGGAAATCATCTAATTTCTCTGCCACATCAAATACGATTATGATTACAATAAAAAGTGAAATTGTAACCAAAAAAGTCTTGATGAATTTGAGCGCAATATAGCGGTCTAATATGGTCAGAGCCCGTTTCATTTATAATCGTTGCGAAAGCTGTTTTACCATGGAAGGTTTCCAAGAGCTAAAGTCGCCGGCTAAAATATGTTCGCGTGCTTGGCGGACCAACCAAAGATACAATTGTAAATTTTGAATACTGGCAATGATAGGACCCAACATTTCACTAGAATGAAAAAGGTGGCGCATGTAGGCCAGCGAATAATCGGGGGTAAGCAACGGATCTAGCGGACTGAATTCTCGTTCCCATTTTTTATTTCGGATATTAACGATTCCTTGAGTGGTGAAGACCATGCCATTTCGGGCGTTTCGTGTGGGCATTACACAATCGAACATATCAATTCCCCGTTCGATACTTTCTAATATATTTTCAGGGGTACCCACTCCCATCAGATATCGGGGTTTGGATTTTGGAAGGATGGCCGTGACTTTTTCAGTCATGGCATACATATCTTCGTGCGGTTCTCCTACGCTCAAGCCACCAATGGCGTAACCACCGGCTTCATGTTGGCATATATATTCGGCACTTTGTACTCTGAGATCGGGATATACACTGCCTTGAACTATGGGAAATAATTCTTGGTGATGTCCGTAAATAGGCTCCGTTTCGTGATAGCGCTTCATACATCTGTCTAACCAACGATGGGTCATGTGCATGCTCTTTTCTGCGTAATCTCTTTCACAGGGATAAGGCGTACATTCATCAAAGGCCATGATGATATCGGCGCCTAAAATCCGTTGTGTGTCAATGACATTTTCGGGAGTGAATTGGTGTTTAGAACCGTCAATATGACTTTTAAAAAGGGCTCCTTCTTCGTGAATATTGCGGGTTTTGGATAAGGAATAAACTTGATACCCCCCGCTATCGGTTAGCATAGGGCGTTTCCAACCCGATAATCCGTGCACTCCGCCGGCTTCCTTTATAATTTCCAAACCGGGCCTTAAATACAGATGGTAGGTATTGCCCAATATAATTTCTGCATTTATGGTTTCCTCCAGTTCTTTTCGGGGAACGGCTTTTACACTGGCGGCTGTTCCAACCGGCATAAAAATCGGCGTATGGATATCGCCGTGATCGGTGTGAATGATACCTGCACGGGCTTGTGACTTATCGTCTGTTTTTTCTAAATTAAATTGAAATGGCATGCCTCAATTTTGGGCCATCAACGTGATGGAAAATAAACGGGGAAATAATGCGCTCATAGAGCCTGAATAGTAACTATCGGGCACTCTTACTAAACCATTGGAAAAGCCGTTCGACATCTTCAGTTCTATGGAAAGATCTACGTAATCCAATCGAAATTCAACTCCCGCGCCAAACTCGTAATAATAGGTATTGGCTTTTAGTGCTACGATGGGTTTGGTATCACCGATAACCAACCCTTCGTTACTTTGGAAATCGTGCGACCAGCGCACGCCTCCTAAAACAAAAAAACCGGTATTATTGGGCATATCCGAACGGTATTTTAAGGTAAGCGGTATGTCGAGCGAAATGGTTTCTATGGTTAAGGTCTCTACGGGTTTATTGGCCCAATTAAAATCGATATTGCGGTTGTGCAATTGCAACATAGTGGCCATTTTCCACTCCCAATTTTTGCGCATGCGCATGGCAACCGTGCCCCCAAATCCCCCGCCAATTTGTGACTGCGGATTGATTGATTTTAAGGAATCGGTGCGCATCCAAAATGCGGGGTGTAATTGCATCTTCATCATGGCTTGGGTTCCGCTGAATGCAATGCCCCAGAAGAATCTTTTTCGTAAGATTCTATTGGGATCCTTAGGAACGGCAGAGGCCGTTTGAAACCAACACAAGAGTACCGCTATGGCTATTATTTTACGCAATGGTATAAAGTTGCAATTCCAAAAGTAAGTCCTTTATAGGTAACGTTCGAATAACCACAAGATTTTGCTACTTTCACAAAATCGTCTCCTTCTGGAAATACAGCTACGCTTTCAGGGAGATAGGTGTATGCAGTGGCATCTTTGCTAATCAGGCGACCCAAGGGTGGCAAAATATATTTGAAATAAAACCAATAAATGGCACTAAAAACCGGATTTCGGGGCTTGGAGAATTCCAACACCACCAAACTTCCACCAGGCTTCAAAACACGGGCCATTTCCTTCATTCCGGCTTCTAAATTCTCGAAATTTCGTACGCCAAAGCTTACCGTTATGGCCTCAAAGGCGGCTTCTTCAAAGGGTAAGTTTTCTGAATCTGCTTGTTGCAGCACGATACGATCGGTAAGTCCTAATTTCTCTAATTTAATATCGCCTTTCGACAACATTCCCTTCGAAATATCAATTCCCGTAATATGCGAACCTGGAATTTTGGTTAACTCAATAGCCAAATCTGCAGTGCCCGTGGCAACGTCTAAAATTTTTTGGGCTCCCGATTTGGCAATGATGCGACGTACTTTCTTACGCCATTGAACATCAATGCCTAAGGATAAAACGCGATTCAAAAAATCATAACGTCCAGAAATATTATCAAACATTTCCTCGACTTGTTGTTTCTTTGAAGCGTCGGAACGCGGATTGGGTTTTACTGTAGTGCTCAAAATGAACCGCAAATATACACCATAAGTTTCGGCACACCTATAAGCACACCCTACCATGCAAATCAAAGATCCAAAATATTTAGGAAGTTGGGAAAAATCAGTGGAAATGCCCCACAAAAGCCTACCTGAATTCGCATTTATTGGCAGAAGTAATGTGGGAAAATCTTCTCTTATTAACTGCTTAGTAGAAAGAAAAGAATTGGCACGAACGAGTTCGAAACCCGGAAAAACCCAAACCTTGAACTTGTATAACATCGACGGTTGGATGCAAATTTGCGATTTGCCCGGTTATGGTTACGCCAAAGTATCCAAAACCATGCGCAGCAAGTTCAGCAACATGATTCGCTATTATTTGAAAAATCGCGAAAATCTATATGCCCTATTTGTGCTGGTAGATTTGCGTATTCCGCCACAAGTAATGGATATTGAGTTCATTAATGATTGCGGAAACGATGAAATACCCATTGTATTAGTCGGAACCAAAAGCGATAAACTCAAAGCACAAGAATTAGAACAGAACATTCAAGCGATTAAAGATGCCCTTCTTGAGCATTGGGAAGAGTTACCTCCATTCATCATTAGCTCCTCGGAAACACAAGTAGGGCGCGATGAAATATGGGAAGTTATTACTCAAGCCATTCAACCCAACCAACAATAGCGGTAAGAACGTTCTATCAAATCGTTCATAGGAATATTCCGGTGGTCTAAAGGTCCATCCGATAAAAAGGCGTGCACGCGCTTTTCAATCCCCTCAGACGTAGTAACCGATCTTTGCGCATTGGCCTTTACGCCGCACAACCATTCCATAGCCAAAACATAGCGCGTGTTTTCTACCACTCTTAATAATTTTGTAGCGGCATTCGCTCCCATGGAAACGTGATCTTCTTGCCCGTTGCTCGACATGATACTATCAACGGATGCGGGAGTACACAATTGTTTGTTTTGACTTACCAAAGAAGCCGCCGAATACTGCGTTATCATGCAGCCGGAATCGGTTCCAGGAATTTCTGCTAAATAAGGCGTCAAATCACGCTGCCCGCTCACCAATAAATACAACCTGCGCTCAGAGATATTCGCCAATTCCGCTATCGCGATGGCAGCATAATCTAAAGTCAAGGCCAGCGGCTGTCCATGGAAATTCCCCCCACTTAAGACACAATCTTCGTTTTCAAATACATTGGGGTTGTCGGTTACGGCATTTAGTTCCGTTTCCCAAACCGAAAAACAATGATCTAATGCATCGTAAGTGGCACCATGTACCTGCGGGATGCAACGGAAACTGTAAGGGTCTTGAACTTGTTTTTTAGGCATTTCAGCTCTTTGTGAACCCTCCAAAACCTGTCGGATCTCTGCCGCTGCTCGAATCTGTCCGTTATGGGGTCGCACATCGTGAATGGCCGGGTGAAATGGCTCCATTCGGCAGTCAAAAGCATCAATACTCAAGCCTGCTATCCATGGCAATTGTGCCTCTATTTGTTCGATTTTCTTGTATGCAACCAAGGCATGTGCCATCATAAATTGCGTGCCATTTATAAGGGCTAAAGCCTCTTTAGGATCTAATACAATGGGGGTTAATCCTTCCGATTTTAACCAATCTTGCGAGTCCAAAATTGCTCCATTTATTCGCACCCTACCCTTCCCTATTAACGGCAAGCACATTTGCGAAAGTGGAGCCAAATCGCCAGAAGCGCCCAACGAACCCTGTTCGTTTACTACCGGAACGATACCATTGTTATACATGTACGCCAACCTTTCAAAAACAAGCGGACGTATCCCTGAATATCCTTTGCTCATATTAAGCAATTTGAGCCACATCATGGCACGGGTGATTTCTTCCGATAACAGAGCACCAACACCGGCGGCATGGGTTATTAATAGATTCTCTTGGAGCTCGTTGAGCTCCGAAGCGGAAATTTCTACGTTCTGTAAGGAACCAAAACCGGTATTTATTCCGTAAACAGGCGCTTGGGCTCGTGCCAGATAATCCTTTAGGAAATCCACACTTTTCTGCATGCGCTCTCGCACCTTATCGCTCAAAACCACAGGCTCAGACATAGCCGCCCAAACCTCATGTAAAAAATAATAATCACGCATCTTGTAAGAAGGCTAATAGTGAATCTTGCGAAGCCTCGTGTTGGCTCCCATCTTTTAAATCTTTTACCGAAACCGTACCATTGGCAAGTTCTGTTTCTCCCAATATCAAGGCAAATCGCTTTTTAGTGGCATTGCCATAATCCAACTGTTTTTTCAATTTTACTGAACCCGGATATACTTCTACTTCAATGCCGTTCTTTCTCAATTCTCGTGCTATTTCAAAAGCCCTTACTTCTCCATTTTCCAGCATCGAACAAATTAATACGCCATGCTCGGTCTTTTCGTTCGCTGTTGTTTCACATGCTTCTAGGGTATCATAAATGCGATCCAAACCGAATGAAACACCCACTCCTGAAACGTCTTTCAATCCAAAAATCCCAGTTAAATTATCGTATCGGCCGCCGCCGCCAATGCTTCCAATTCTAAAATCCTTAGGTAATCGAACATCGTTGGGCACCACTTCAAAAACACATCCCGTATAATAGCTCAAACCGCGTGCCAAACGCAAGTCTAATTTCGCTTGGGGGAAACTCCCTAACAGCTGCCACAATTTTATAAGGGCTTCAATACCCTCTTGTAAATGCTCATTTTGGATGGCTTCAATGCCTTTCAAACCGGCAATGATGGCCTCGAAACTGCCTGCATCAGCTAATGAACACCACTTGTTCCAAGTGGGTATCATGTGCGACAAACCGCGTTGTTCTAGTTCATTAGCAACCCCTTCTTGACCAATTTTATCAAATTTATCGATGGCCTGCATGAATGAATTCCATGCCGATTCGTTACCCGCCAAGGGCAAAAACGAGTCTAATACCTTTCTGTGATTGATTTTAACGTCTATACCCAAGTCCAATTCTTGAAATACTTCGATATACATTTCAACAAGCTCGGCTTCCGACAACAGGTGATTGGCCCCTACAATATCTATATCGCACTGCCAAAATTCGCGGTAACGTCCTTTTTGGGGTCGATCGGCGCGCCAAACAGGCTGCATTTGAAACCTCTTAAAAGGAAACGTCAATGTACTCCGATTCATGACTACAAATCGAGCTAGGGGAACCGTCAAGTCGTATCGCAAACCACGGGATGCTATTTGCGGTGTCAATTCATTGTACTTAATAATCTGAAGATCTTCAGGCGATACTTTAGACAAATATTCTCCCGAATTCAACACTTTAAACAATAATTGGTCGCCTTCATCGCCATATTTACCTTGAAGGGTTGCCAAATTTTCCAAAGCCGGTGTTTCGATTCCCACAAATCCATGAAGCTTAAAAACACGCTCCATTACATTCATTATTGATTTGCGTTTTTGATACACTTCGGGCCCAAAATCACGGGTTCCCGATGGCAATGAGGGTTTTTGCATGTGCAAATATACACAAAGCCCCACAGACGTTTGGTCTGTGGGGCTTTTGATTTTGTTTCAATTATTTGCAATAATCACAAATAATCAAGGTATGAAATCTGTTTATTCAGTGACTTCTTGTGGCAATAACTTTTTCAATTGGGCCTCTAACTCATCTTCAGCACCAGGCGTATACCCTTGATGAGAATACACAATCTTACCTTCGGTATCTACGATGTACGTCATAGGAGGATTGTTTACATTCATCGCACGGGCTAAATCTTGGTTTTCATCTAGAATAATTTCATACTGCCAACCTTCGCCTAATACTTTAGGCTTCACTTTTTTGACATTTCGAGAATCGTCAATGCTAACCGCTACCAATTTCATGTTATAGGCTTCTTGCCATTCTTCATAATATTGATCAATGGCTTGAAGTTCTTTAATACAGGGACCGCACCAAGTGGCCCAAAAGCTGATAACGGTAACTTTACCCGGCTCAATAACCGATGAAAAATCGATATTCTCTCCGTTGATATTTTTCACATTCACCGATGGAACGGTTTGGGCATTCAATGCAAGGCTCGCTGCGGCAAACATTAAAAAGAGGTAGTGCTTAATTTTCATATTACAAATTTAGTTGGTTTCCTTTAGTGTGGCAATTTTCATGCCATATTCAATTCCTGCGGACTCAGAATACGACCGTTGACTTCTATTTTGACCCCACGAACGCCTGCCTTTACGGCACAATCGATGTCGCGGTCTTTATCCCCAAAGAAAATACTTTTGCTCGCGTCTATATTATAGGTATGCAGGGCTTTTTCGACCATCAAACTTCCGGGCTTGCGGCATAAACATTTCCCTGAATAGGACTCGTGGTGCGGACAAAAATAAAAATCTTGTATGCGGAAACCCGCTTCGATGCATTTGCCTTGTAAGTATTGATGCATCGCGTTCACGGCGTTGGCATTATAAAGTCCTTTTGCAATACCGCCTTGATTGGTAATTACAATTAGTATATAACCTAAATCGTACCATTCTTTAGCCTGCGATAAAAACGCAGGAAGTATATGAAACTCTTCCACAGAACGGGTGTAATCACCTGGATCGTGGTTGATGACCCCATCGCGGTCTAAAAAAACTGCTTTCACCTTTCAAAAGTACCCAAAATATGCCGAAAAGAATCCCTATTTTTGCCAACTACCGCTATGAGTGCTACGCCATATTTGGTTATTATACCTACCTACAACGAGATCGAAAACATCGAACGGATGGTTCAAACCGTTATGGCGCTTCCCAAGAAAATAGATCTATTAATTGTAGACGATGGTTCTCCAGATGGCACTGGAGCCAAAGTAAAAGAAATGCAATTGGATTTTGCGGACCGTTTACATATACTAGAGCGGACCGAGAAAAACGGATTGGGCACGGCATATATAGCGGGTTTTCATTGGGCTTTGGATAGGCATTATGAATTTATTTGTGAGATGGATTGTGATTTCTCGCATCCGGTAGATCAGTTACCTAAGCTCATTGAAAAATGCGAAGCCGATGCCGATGTATGCGTGGGATCTAGGTATGTAGGTGGTGTGGTGAACGTGGTAAACTGGCCTATGGGCCGGGTTTTAATGAGTTATTATGCCTCCAAATATGTGCAATTCGTAACCGGATTGAATATTGCCGATACCACCGCCGGTTTTGTGTGCTACCGCAGAAACGTACTCGAAACCATTGGCATCGATGATATCAAATTCCGCGGATATGCATTCCAAATAGAAATGAAATTCCGTTCCAAGCGTAAGGGTTTTACCATCGCCGAACACCCCATTATTTTCACCGATCGCACAGCGGGAACTTCTAAAATGAGCACCAAAATTTTCAGGGAAGCCTTATTTGGTGTATTGGAATTGAAACTCAAAAGTATTTTCGGGAAGTTGTAAAAGTTCCAAACTCACAACGGTTTGTCATATTAAATTTGCTTAAAATTCTCTTGAACCCACTGTGCCTTTTACTAAAATTTACATATATTGCTCTTTCAACAATTACCATAAAATGAAAAAACATTTACTCTTGTACGCGATAACGGGTTTGTTCTTGGCTTCCTGCTCCAGTACCATCGAAAGAAATACCACTGCCTTTGGCGGAGGTTGGGGAATATCTGAAAACAAGCAAATGTTTGTAATACCCCAAAACGAAAGTGTTAAGGGCAACTCTTTGGTAAATAAAAAATCAAATGCTCTTCAAAGTAGTTCCACCAAAAGCATAGATCAAAACGCAACAAACTCAACCAACGTAGCCACTACAGATAATCCAGAATCCTCAAATGTGGAATTACAAATAGGGAAGACTCAGGGCCCGCAAAATCAATTCGTCTCAGTAATTAATAAGAGCGTATCAAAAAACACTACTCAAATTTTTAAATCAATCCCTAAACAATTTAAAAATAAAGCTGAAAAAATCAAGAAAAGTGCTGCTTTACAGATGTCCAATGGCGGAGGAAATGGCTTTTCAATTGCGTCTTTAGTTCTAGGAATATTAGGCTTATTTAGATACGGCTTGCTATTGGGCCCCTTAGCCATAATCTTCGGAATCATTGGATTAAACAGAGAAGGAAGAGGGATGGCATTGGCTGGATTAATACTAGGAATAATCGATATCATTCTTTGGTTAGTTTTAATCTTACTGATATTAATTACATTGTAAATTCATAATTCACCCTTCATAATTCATAATTCACAATTTAAACCCTATTTTTGCGGCTCATTAATAATGGAACCCGAACCTCGAAGTTGCAA
>CBFHXF010000019.1:0-34025 GCA_965659745.1 Bacteroidia bacterium | reverse complement strand
TGGTTAATGGGCGGTAACACCACCGAAGAAGATGTATATAACAAGCGCCGTGCTTTAGGTATTAAGCGTGTTTACAAAATGGTAGATACCTGTAGTGCTGAATTTCCCTCCCCTACCAACTACTACTATTCTACCTTCGAGGAAGAAACCGAAAGTGCTTCCTCCGAAAAGAAAAAAATCATTGTATTGGGAAGCGGACCAAACCGTATCGGACAAGGTATAGAATTTGATTACAGCTGCGTACACGGTATTTTGTCGGCCCGCGAAGCAGGTTACGAGGCCATCATGTTAAATTGCAACCCCGAAACCGTAAGTACCGACTTTGATATGGCCGATAAACTGTACTTCGAGCCTGTTTATTGGGAGCATTTGTGGGAACTGATCGAACACGAGAAGCCCGAAGGTGTGGTCGTACAATTGGGAGGGCAAACCGCATTGAAATTGGCGGAAAAGCTCCATGAAAAAGGAATCAAAATTATAGGAACCGATTTCAACGACATGGATATTGCCGAAGACCGCGGTCGATTCAGCGATTTGCTTGCCGAGTTAGACATTCCATACCCTAAATACGGCGTGGCTTTAAATGCCGATGAAGCGATTAAAATTGCCAACGAAGTTGGGTATCCGGTATTGGTGCGTCCGAGCTATGTATTAGGCGGACAAGGCATGGTGATAGTGATCAACGACGAAGATTTAGAGAATGCAGTTATCAAGTTATTGGGCGATTTGCCCGGTAATCGCGTTTTGATAGATCACTTTTTAGATCGTGCGGAGGAAGCAGAAAGCGACTGTATTTCCGACGGTAGCGATGTTCATATTATAGGTGTCATGGAACATATCGAGCCTGCTGGAATACACAGTGGCGACAGCAGCGCGGTATTGCCTCCGTTTACACTTAGCGAACACGCCATAGCCAAAATAGAAGAATACACGAAGAAAATCGCATTGGCCTTGAATGTAAAAGGGCTTTTGAATATTCAGTTTGCCATCAGAAACAACGAAGTGTACGTAATTGAAGCCAATCCTAGAGCCTCTCGTACCGTGCCATTCATCTGTAAAGCTTATGATGTGCCTTATGTGAATTACGCCATGAAAGTCATGCTCGGAGTTAATAAGGTAAGCGATTTTGTCATTCCCGAACGTCCTGCAGGCTGGGCAATCAAACAACCGGTTTTCAGTTTCGACAAATTCCCCAATGTGAACAGAGAATTAGGTCCTGAGATGAAAAGCACCGGCGAGGCGATCTTGTTCATCAAAGACCTAAAAGATCCGGAATTCCGCGAGTTAGTAAAACAAAAGAACATGTATTTAAGCCGTTAAACTCGGTTTTACGACATTCTATCGATAAAGGCGGCACCAAAAAGTGTCGCCTTTAAACTTTTGGGGGAAACTGTCGTCCAAGTAATAAACACCTATGAAATACCTATTTTTATTAACGGCGTTAACTGTTGCCGGAATGGCAAGTGCGCAAACTCAAAAAGCCGATCGTGAAACCAAAAGTCCAGAAGAAAAAGCGGCTATGATGACCAAGAAGATGACGGAGAAGTTGTCCCTTACTCCCGAACAGGTGGCACAAATAGAACCTGAGAATTTAGCCTTTTTCCGTCAACAGGCCGTGCATCAAGAACAAATGAAAGCCCTTCGCGATCAACAAAGACAGCATGGCGAACAACATAAAGAAAAAGTCAAATCTATTTTAACCCCCGAACAGCAGAAAAAAGCGGAAAAATTAATGGAAGAAAGAAAAGAAAAGCGTCATAAAAGGATGAAACGACGCATGAATAGGTAACCCTAAAATACTCCTAACAAAAAAGAGGCGGTTTGTTGTAAACCGCCTCTTTTTTTATGCTTCTGGACTTGGACCACTTGGTTTCGGTGGTGCCCCTTTGTCTCCATTGTTATTATTACGGTTGCGATTTCGATTATTGTTGGGTCTACGTCGCTCGTTTGAGGCTCCTTCTGGTCGAGGAGCTCTATTTTCGCTATTGCCCTCCGTGGAAGGATTGTTCGTGCCGCTTTCTCCACGTGGTTTGTACCCTTCTAATTTAGGTCCACCTTCGCGATTGCTGCGATTTCTGTTATCGTCGTTCCGTCTATTATCGGTACTGCCCCCTTCTGGACGGGGACCTCTTTCGCGGTTTCTATTGTCGTTATTTCTGCGATTGTCGGTGTTTCCGCCTTCGGGACGTGGACCTCTATTGCGATTATCGGAAGGACCTCTATTTTCTGTGCTTCCGCCTTCTGGGCGTGGCCCTCTTTCGCGATTTCTATTGTCGTTATTTCTGCGATTTTCCGTGTTTCCACCTTCGGGACGTGGGCCTCTATTGCGATTGTCGGAAGAACCTCTATTTTCGGGGTTGCTTCCTTCAGGGCGCGGTCCTCTTCTTTCACGGTTATTGTTATTCTTGCGCTTGTTCCTGTTATTGCGATTTTTATCTAAATCCTTGAATTCATTGTCTTTCATCAATTCAGAATTGTCAATAAAATCGTTGTTCTCGTCTTCGATAACCTTTTCAAGAACGGCGGTTGCTGCGGCCATGTCTGATAATGGAGGTGCCTGTTCGCCATTGCGATTTTTCTCCATCAATTCATTAACGGTATCCACATGCAGGGGAATCCAATTCTGCGTTTCGTCGTAGGCAAACCACATCAATCGCTTAAGGATATCCGTTTTACGGGCATAGGCCGGTCCTGAAACCGTATCTATTTTTACTATTTTAGCCTTGGGGAAGCTTTCAATAGCCTCGAGGTAGGTATCGAGTTCGTAGTTCAAACAGCATTTCAAACGACCGCATTGTCCAGCTAACTTTTCCATATTAATGGAAAGATTTTGGGTACGTGCGGCACCTGTATTTACCTGTTTATAATCGGTAAGCCAAGATGAGCAGCACAACTCTCTACCACAAACACCAATTCCACCCAATCGAGAGGCTTCTTCGCGATAGCTGATATGGCGCATTTCAATTTTAACCCGGAACTCTTCGGCATACTTCTTAATAAGTTCTCGGAAATCGACGCGCGTTTCGGCGGTATAGAAGAAAATAACCTTACGACCGTCGCCTTGAAGCTCAATATCGGATATTTTCATGCTCAAGTTGAGTCCAAAGGCAATGGTACGACCTCTTTCGAGCATTTCGTCTTCCTTGGCTTTGGCTTCGTGATAGCGTTCCATATCGCGATCGGTGGCCACGCGCTGCACGACTCTCATTTCCTCGTCGTCTTCACGAACGCGGTATTTTTTAAGTTGAAGGCGCACGATTTCGCCGGTAGCAGACACCGTTCCCACGTCAAAACCGACGGAACTTTCTACTACGACATAATCGCCGGTGAATAAATCTATTAACTGACTGTTTCGGAAGAATTCTTTTCTACTTCCTTTAAAACGCACTTCTACAATATCAAAAGGTTTTTGCCCGTCTGGCAAATCCATATCTTTAAACCAATCGTATACATTGAGTGCGTTACAGCCATCTGTGCCACAGGTACCGTTGCTTTTGCACCCCGCGGGTGAACAACTTCCTCCTGACTTAGTTCCACATGATGAACAACCCATAATTTTTCTATTTAGTTATTTGGTAACCCAACAAAATTACGAGAAGTAAGGCAGCTTTCGACTAAAGGTTGTTCTTTTCCTTGAACACCCAAAGCTTTTGTCCGATAAAGTTTACGACCATACCCACAATTGTGGCAAAGATCACGGCAAAAAACTTATCAATTTTCACGGCGAAAATGGGAATGTTCAGCATCTGCTTGGGATAATCAATATGCAGAACCAACTCGGCGTTAGGCAGTACCACTAGGAAAAACTCATTAGAAATTACGTTCATGGTACCACTTAAGGCGTACAACAGAACGTATTTTGCCAATCTTTTGTTATCGCGGTCTTTTTGACCCCATGTCCATGCCTTGTTCAGTTGATAATTCAATACCGTAGCCAATAATATAGCCGTACTTTTAGCTATATAAGTAGGTAGGAATTGTGATAAGGTATAGTATATACTCAAATCGAGGAAGAACGAAAGCCCTCCCACGATACCAAACTTGGTCAACGCGATATACGTTTTGCTCGAAATCAAACTTCTTTAATTTTGAATCAGGTAATGGGCATCAAAGGTAATATCTAATCCCAATTTTAAAGTTATATTTTCAGACTCATGTCCACAAGGCAAACCCCAAATCAATGGTATATTGTGAAATTCGCAAATATTTAAGATTATTTCTTTTGCATTTTTTCCAAAAGGAATGACATTATCGTGCATATCGCACATACTTCCCACCAAAATAGCCTCTGCCTTTTCGAAAATGCCCGATAAGGATAAGGCCTGCATCATGCGATCTAAATGATATACATATTCGTCAAGATCTTCAATGAACAAAACAAATGGAACTTTCGGGGGGTGAGCACCCGCGGCCAACATAGCAAAAATCATGCTTAAATTTCCGCCCCACAAGGGCGCTTTGAATGCCGCAGGCAAGCCAACAGGCCAATACGCCACATGAGCAAGCCCTTCAGATTCTTCGTTTACAACATAAAATTGATTTCCGTTCCCTTTCAACTGGTTTGCCAACGCTACCCGGCTCGAAAGCGAACATTTTTTGATCTCGTCAAACTGCATAGCCATCGGACCGTGCATACTTGCAATTCCTTGTTGCTGCAGCGTAATATGCAACGCGGTAATATCAGAAAAACCCACCCACCATTTGGGATGTTGGGTAAAATCTATTTTACGCAATTCTGAAAGCAGCTGCATCGTGCCGTAGCCCCCTCTTGCGCAAAAAACCGCTTTGATACTGGAATCGTGCAAAGCCCAGAGGATATCGGCCAGGCGTTCTGATGGGCTTCCCCCGAGTTGATGGGCGACAGCCCCAAGGTTAGGCGCTAATTTCAAAACCCAGCCTTGCGATTCCACCCATTCTTGAAAGGGACGCAAGGTTTGTAGATCCATGAATCGAGCGGGGGAAATCAACGTAACGGCGTCGCCGGACTTCAAATAAGGCGGGATGATCACGGTTTGCGTTCGGGTAATAGAAGGTTGCTGTTGGTTACCACCGAAGTCATTTCACCGGTGCGGGTGTCGGAAGGATACTCAATAAACGGAGGTTCGATTTTATAGCCGCTTGACTTTAGGCGTTCGGCCACTCGGGTCCAAAACGGAGCGCTCTCTCCCAATCCAGCCATCGTTTTCGCTTTATGGAAACGGCCTGCCTTTAAATTGACAAAGCCAAACTTATTCGACCTTATAGGCTTATTGATGGGAATGCCTACCACGATGGTTTGAGCCACCCCGGGCACCGGTATCTCATCATAAATAGCCATGATAGGTCCGGTTATGATGCGATTGCTATCGGTAATAACTTGATTGAGTTCGGCAGCCGCGCCTATAAATAAGGTTTTGAGCGATTCGGGTTTTACATTATTAAACACTTTTGCCACTACATGCATATCAGGTCGCTTGGTAGGGGTTATGACAAAATCGGTTTCGGAAGAAACAAAACCATCCATAGATTTTACGGTCGTGTCTGATTTTATGGCCTCGTCGGAGGGTGTAGACGGGTTGTTTTGACAGCCTAAACTGAAAAGAACAAGGACCAAAGAGCTCAAAAAGAATTGATTCTTACGCATATTTTTCTGCTAAGTTAATTCCTTGGGAGATTTAATCCTTATTTTTGTGAGGTGAAATTCTTAGCTGAAATTGAAATTCTGCCTAAAAAGGGGCTTTTAGATCCTCAGGGAAAAGCAGTTACACAAAGTATGCCTCGCATTGGCATTGAAAACGTAGCCGAAGTTCGAGTGGGTAGATTTATCACCTTAGATATCGAGGCGAGCGATGCCCAAGCGGCTGAAGAAACCGCTCATACAGCAGCGAAAAAGCTATTGGCGAACCTTATCATGGAAGATTATCACGTTCGCATAACCGCCGCATGATCATCTATAATGTAACTTGTAACATGCACCTATCTACCGCTGCAGAGTGGTTAGAATGGATGAAAAACGAACATTTGCCGGAAGTAATGGCAACGGGTTGTTTTATAGATTACAAGATTTTACGTTTGCTTAATAACGATTCCGATGACGATGGCGTGAATTATGCCATTCAATATACGTGCGAAAGCACTGAAACCTTAGAGCGCTATCGCCGCGATTTTGGTCCCGCACTCATGCAAAAAACAGCGAAAAAATACGGCGAATCGGTTTTGGCCTATCGATCTGTGTTGGAAGTAATCATTTAAATATGAACGCGCAAGACCTTCATATTGAAGAGATTATCGCGCAACTGGATTCCTTTACTTTTATTGATGCTCGCAGCGAAAAAGAATTCGCTAAAGGACATCTCCCGGGGGCGGTAAACGTTCCCTTACTCGATGATGAGGCTCGAATAGAGATTGGTACGCTTTATAAACAACAAGGCAGAAGTGCTGCTGTTAGAAAGGGACTTGAACTAGTAGGCCCTATAATGCCCCAACTTTACGACCGGTATCAGTCCTTGCTCGACTATCAAAAGCCCTTGGTTTTTTATTGTTGGCGGGGTGGTTTGCGCAGTTTGATCTCCGCTACTTTATTTCAATGGTCGGGAAGTCCGGTAAATCGCATTGATGGCGGTTATAAAAGTTATCGCAACTGGGTACTCTCTCAATTTGACAAGACTTACAAGATTCAGATTTTAGGCGGTGCAACGGGTTCTGGGAAGACAGAAATTTTACACCTACTTAAAGAGAGGGGCGAACAAATTATAGACTTGGAGGGCATTGCCCATCACAAGGGGAGCGCCTTTGGCTCTTTAGGACAAGCGCCTCAACCGAGCACCGAAAGCTTCGAAAACCAACTGGCCATGGCATTATTTGGTTTTGACAATAACAAAATGATTTGGATAGAGAACGAAAGCCGGTTGATTGGCAATTGTTATATTCCTGAAGCGTTTTGGAATCAAATGCAAGAGGCTCCCATTTGTCAATTACAGGTATCGTTAGATACGCGTGTTGAGAGATTATTAAAGGAATACGGGTATTTTGACAAGGCTTTATTAGCGGAAAGAACAGAAATATTGCGAAAAAAACTCGGCGGTCAGCACGCCAATTTTGCCATTGAAATGTTATCAGAGGGAAACATGGAAGCGTGGATGGAAACGTTGTTAGTATATTACGACAAAACCTATCAATATAGTTCTGACAAGAACGCCGCTCGCAGTTTTAGCTTTACTTTCCACTGGGAAAATGCCGAATCAGGAATAGAACAATTATTAAAGCACCATGAACTTAGAAAATAAAATTGCCGTTGTAACCGGCGCAAACAAAGGAATCGGGTACCATTGTGTACAGCAATTATTAGAAGCAGGCGCGATCGTATATGGTTTATGCCGAAGCGGATGCACCACCTCACATGAAAATTACACCTGTTTGCATGCCGATGTACAGGTTTACGAAGAGTTAGAAACTGCTTTTAAAACCATTTTAGAAAAACACGGACAAGTGGATGTATTGATCAACAACGCAGGCTTGGGTTATTTCGGATTTTGCGAAGAAATGCCTTTGGAACAATGGCACCAAATGATGAATACCAATGTTACCGGCTTGTTTTACGCTACCCGCTTAGCGCTTCCGTCCATGAAAAAAAGCGGGGAAGCCCATATCATTAATATTGCATCGATTGCCGGACTTGAAGGATACCCACAGGTATCGGGATATTGCGCCACCAAGTTTGCCGTTCGCGGTTTTAGCGATGCCTTATATAAGGAAGTTCGCGACTTTGGCGTGAAGGTTACCTGCGTTTATCCGGGCTCTGTAAAAACCGATTTTTTCCGTCATTCAGAAAATATTCAAGCGCACGATAACATGTTAATGCCGGAAGATGTAGCGGCGCAAATCCTATTTTCACTACAAACGCCTAAGAATTTCCATAACGTGAATTTAGAAATTCGTCCTCTAAAACCAAGAGGTTAAATAAAATACTCTTATTTTTGTAACACCATTAACTAATACCCTATTAAGAAATGAAAGTAGCCATTAACGGATTCGGTCGTATCGGTCGCCATGCATTTAAATTTTTATTGCAAAAGCCCGGTGTAGAAGTTGTTGCTATTAACGATTTAACAGACAATGCCACCTTGGCACATTTGTTAAAATACGACTCGGTGCACGGTCGTTTTCCTGGTACCGTTTCTCACGATGATAACCACTTAATCATCAACGGAACGCCTATCCGTATCTATGCAGAAAGAGATCCTAAAGCCCTTCCTTGGGGAGATTTAGGTGTAGACGTAGTTTTAGAAAGTACCGGTTTCTTCACTTCAGATGAAAAAGCGGGAATGCATTTACAAGCGGGTGCTAAAAAAGTAGTTATCTCCGCGCCTGCTACCGGAAACCTTAAAACCATCGTTTTAGGTGTTAATGACGAAATCTTAGACGGCACAGAAACCATCATGAGCAATGCTTCATGTACTACCAACTGTTTAGCTCCTATGGTTAAGGTAATCGACGAAAATTTTGGCATCGCCGAAGGTTTCATGACTACCATCCACGCCTATACTTCAGACCAAAACTTGCAAGACGCACCTCACAAAGATTTGCGTCGCGCCCGTGCCGCTGCCTACAGCATCGTGCCTACCAGCACCGGTGCCGCTAAAGCGGTTGGATTGGTATTGCCGCATTTAGCAGGCAAATTGAACGGAAACGCCATGCGCGTTCCTATTCCAGATGGTTCTGTTACCGATTTTACCGTAAATCTTAAAAAGCCCGCTACGGTTGCTGAAATCAACGCTGCTATGAAAGCCGCTTCTGAGGGAAGCCTAAAGGGTATTATGGAATATACAGAAGACGAAATCGTAAGTATTGACATCGTAGGAAATGCACACAGCTGTATTTTCGATTCAAAACTTACTCAAGTTATCGGAAACACTGCCAAAGTGGTAGGTTGGTACGATAACGAAACCGGTTACAGCGCTCGCGTAGCCGACCTAATTGCAAAGATTGGTTAAGTCGATAGAATGAGTACAAAACAAAAAGGGGGCCTTGCGGCCTCCTTTTTTATTTTCTTCCCTATCTGGGGAAGTTTATAACGCCTGTAACACCTCTTTTGCGCTTTCGCCCACAGATGTGTATATCCAATGCTTTTTATCTCTCAGAGGAAGCTTATAACGCCTTTAACTGCACTTTTAGGTCGCCGCTGAGAAACGTGCGTACCCATAACTCTTGCGACCGCAATTGATAATCCGTAATTTTCAATTCTTTAATCTTTCCTTTTAAGGTTACCCCGTAATCGTATTGGGTATTCAAGGCCTCGTTCATCATTTTCTTTGCATCGGCCATCTGTGGCTTGAGATCGATATTCATGGCTTTTTGCATTTCTTTACGGATTTTATCACTCAATAACCATTTCGCAGATTTTAATAATATGTTCTTCGTTTTCAAATCGAATTGCAAATCATCTACACGAATAAAGTGGGTGATAGAATCATAAACGGGCAAGCCCGTCAAGTATAATGTGCCCTTTTTAGATCCTTCAAAATCAACCTCAACTCCCAAGCGCGATTCCACCGCGAATAAGCGCAAGCCTTTAACGATTATGTACTGTTTGCCCGACTCAAATTTTTGTCCGCCCAAAAAGCCCATAATCTGATTCGCCAACGTGTCGTAATGCATGCGAATATCCGTATATACTTTAAAACCATCGCTTTTCTTATAGGTGCTTAGATTCGGTAGCTTTTGGATTTTACGCGTCTCCACTGAAGACAAGATTTCCGGACTCGCTTTTACGCCTATAGAGGCTTTCATGGTGTTTTTATTAAACTCGAGCGGACTTATAGATAAGGCTTGTGGATTTAACATTAAATATCCCATGCCATTTAGCGAAATACCCTGTTGCATTTCCTTGAATGCGGGTTCTATCAAAGCTTTTACATCAATTTTAGCCACCTCGGCATCTACCATTTTCATGGCATCGTTTAAATAAGGCTGCGCTTGCTTTAATATGATATTGGTAATATCTATTCCCATTGCCAATTTAATAGGATCTATGGCCTTGAGTTCGGTTATTTTGGATTGGGTTTTGATTTTATAGTTGGGAAGTAGCTCGATAGTGCTTTCCATTCCAACGCGGGCCTTTTTCATAGGCTCACCATATCCCAAACTAATCCCTACGGTAGGCACGCCGCAAGATTCGCCAAAACACAGGGCACAATAATCGCCTTTTACTGCGTAAGACAAATCTATGGCGAGGCCAATTTTATTGCCTCCTTTACCATTGAGCAAAAGAGGTCCACGATCCATTTTATATTGATAGCGTAATCCTTGGCAGGGAGCCTCTCCGCCTTTAAAGGTTTTATCGATATTGGATTCTGCCAATTTGAGATACGGATTTAGGTCTATTTCCAACGGTAAATTTATATCTGAAACCACACGTGGGATGGCTTTTTCTACCGTTAACACATTGCTTTTATCCGGTGGTTCGGGTTTTATACTTCCACACGCATTTAGGAGCAACAAAGCCAACATTGACAGGGTATGTAAACGATTCATTTGCATTTATTTTACAATAATACGGATGCTTTGCATTCCTTCTGCGTTAAAAAATTGCAACGTGTAACTTCCCGGCGCCAGACTTGGATCCCAACGAACCCTTTGTTCGCCTTCTGTGCCCATTAACTCAATTGGATACTCCTTTCCTATGGCATCTAACATCGTTACTTTGTCAAATCTATCAGCATTTAACAATACTACTTCGCCTTTAGTCGCTGGATTCGGGAATACTTTAAAGGGATTATTGGCTTCAAACCGATTATTGCGCTTTACGGTAATTGGAAACTGTATGGTATCGTTTAGGGCATTGTCATCTGTGTTGTTTTCCGCGAAGCATATTAATTGATAATCGCCTTCTTCCTCAAAGTAAAGCACTTGGGTGGCTTGCACTTGAGTCGAATCACCCGGATTAAGTACGGGTATTGGAAGGCGTTCCGAATACCAATTCTGTCCGTTTTTCTTTAACTGCAAGACAAGTGTCCCCGAAAAAACAGCCGAATCGGCGCCCGAATTGGTCATATAAACGAGCGGATACAGTTTGGTTCCTGCGGTATAGGTTGTTGCTGTAGCCGGAGAATCTATATGATAAAGGTATAAATCCCGTTTGGATCGCACACTGTAGTAATGAATTAAGGTATCGTTGCGCAAATCTTCGTCGGCGGGATGTTCCAACCACGCTTTGTAATAACCGGTTCCTGGTGTATTGAAGCGAATTTGGGTAGTTTTGTTAAAATAACGCGACTCGCCGGGGGCCATTGAAAACGTATCCGTTGATTGGAATAACAAGGCTTTTTCAAATGCCCAAGTGGTTCGCAAACGTACGTTTTTCATGGTGTCTAATCCTTGGTTGCTCACTTTTATAAGACTGCTGTCCACCTGGTCATTCACATAAAAACCCTGGTAATTCTTTGGATTAGTGAGGGAATCTATTAGCACGTCTTTGCCGATTTGCACATTTACATTGCTCGTTAGGGTATCGTTTTGGGAATTGCCGTCGTTAGGGTGAGTAACTACAATCTCTACACGATATACTCCTGTAAATAGGGGCTTGAACGGCTTGGTAAATAAAACGGTTTTAGATTCTTCCGGCAACACGTTGCTTTGCACGGTTTCTTCAAACCACTGGGTTTGGTTTCGGTATATTTTGGCGCTTATTTGAGCATTTAACGTATTTGAATCGTACCCGATATTACCGGTTTTTACCGACCATTTAATGCCTACAGGATCGGTAGACATTATCGACGGTAGCGATATAGAATCTAGATAATAGTCGGTGGGCCTACCTACACTAAAAGTCGTTTTTAGGGTATCATTTTCGCGGTATAGATCCATGCTATCTGCTATAAACATCCGAGTGGCATATTCGCCTTTTTGCAAGGGTTTGAATTTCTTCGGAAAGACAAAGTTCAACCCCGACCTGCCGTTTACATCCCTTTGTAAACTATCCCAATGAATCAAAGTTCCCTTCGAATCAAAAATCTGAAAATAGGTTTTGACCTTATCGGCGCGCAACACTCCTTGGTTGTAAATCCTACCTATTATATCAATGTTTTCATTGACTTTATAGGTGTTGATGGTATCTGGCGAAATGACCTTCTCGGTTGCCACATCAATGGTTTTGTATACAAACGCGGTAAAAATAGCAGAATCATTGGGCGTATATTCATCGCCGCTTAAATTGGTGTACACAATCCACTTTAGTCGGCCGGTATCGTCACAAGGATATGTAGGCCAGACCAATATTTGCGAACCTTGAGGTCCTAATTGCAGCGATTGGGTGTTTTTTGACAGTAATGAATCGCTTAACCATATTTCCGACACCACATTGAAATTACCTGTATTGGCGAAGGCAATATTCATAATAGTAGAGATGGGTTGTAAGGTATCTTGCCTCGCCACAAAAGTAGAATTACCCGAAGGATAGGCCGATCTTACGGTTGCATCTCTTCTTGAACCCACCACAAACGTTTTTACAATAGTATCGTTATCTATCACTTGATCGAGATGGTGAGTAACAATTAAGGTTATTGTATGTGTTCCGTATTCCCAAGGATCGAATGTTTTAGGAAGGTTAAATGTTCTGGTTTGTCCGGAAGAAATCGAATCGTATACCGATTCATCATAATGCAATATATTTGGACCCTTTATGATACATCGAATTCTAACGCTATCGGTGATATTATTAACGCCAATATTCCCAATTCGAGCGGTAGGCGCCACGGTATCTAAGTCGTGTACATTAAAGGTATCCTTTGGCAAATTCACATCTAGGGCTACCACATCGTAATCGGCTTGCAAACGGGGTTCTATAATGAACTTGTACGGGGCTCCGGGATTGAAATCCACCCAGTTGGTATCGCCCAGAGGAACGGCATAGAAAAATGTTTTAGGCCTCACGGGCTGTTCCATTTGGTATCCAAAAGCGACGTTATTCAGATCTATTTGCCGCACTCCTACATAAAACGAACCCTCCACCCTAACCTGTTTTGGCATGTCATAAATATAGGTACCTCCTTTGGTAACCAAGGAGTCGCTTTCCCAAATTAGCGTTTTGGGTTTAGACATTATGGTATCGTGATCCCATATTCCCAATTTGAATTGTCTGCCACTGCCGCTAAAAGCCACACTAATTTGATTTAGATTCTTGGGTTTGTTACTCATAAAACGGGCAACAAAATCGCCTTGAGATCCATTAAATCCGATTCCTCCGCCTGCCGGAGGTTGCGTAATATCTCTGTAGCTATATATGTTTTCGTTGGCCAAACGAATGGAATAGGCCGTATTATTACTGGTGTTTTTATCTGTTCCTTCTATATAAACCGTATCGGTTCCCTTTTTGGTTGGAAATAAAGACGGCACATTTACAATTTGCTCTTCATCTACCTTCAAGCTAATCAAAAAACTATCTCTTTGTTTGTTCGCACCCTTAGAATAGGTATACATTTTCTGTACGCTAAGATCCTTTTTACCCACATTGCGCAGTAGTACTTTTACGCTATCTGGATTTCCCAAAGGAACAGGTATTTTACCTAACGTGTATACCTTTCTTACGTCCACATCGTAATCTTCTCTTGGGAAATTAAAACGAATGGTAGGATGGTATTCTGTGGCGTTACGTAAAGAATCATCGGCGGTAATTCCAATGGAATATCGGACTTGGGGACTGTAATAACCACTTACCGTATTGGATCCTTCGAAATAAAAACGGACACTGCCTTTAATGGTATCGAACTGTTCGTATTGCACCATCAGGGCGAGATTGTTTCCTTTTGTGGAATCAAAAAAGTAAGGCTTATCAAAGGGAATCTTATAAAATTGATCGTCGATTCCGATGTGTGTTTTAGGGTGATTATAATACACTTCTATTCCGCTACCCGTTTGCTGTTGGAACGATATAGGATCGGCGCCCCAATCGGCTAAGCTGGTATTATTCAACCATATTCGAAGGGAACAGTTGCCATTAAATGCGTCGCCATCTGAGCGCATGAACGATAGGGAATTGATACTATCGCCGTGTTTCATGTTCTTTAAAACGCTTTTAGGGAAGATATAGGCGTATTTAGATTGATAATCTGCCATATTGTTCCGTGTAATAACGGGACCTGCAACGGTGCCTAGATAGGAGCCATCCCCAATTTGTACAAACTGTGAATAGATTTCCCCCGAAAGAAATATAAAGACGCTTAATGCGATAGACCGAATACTCATAAAAACAAAAGTACCCAAATTTCACAGCTATATCCGTACTTTGCAGATAAAGTGAAAAAAGCTGACATTATTCAAGAAATTAGGCGGAAACAGAGCTTTCTGTGTACCGGTTTGGATACGGAAATGGGCAAATTGCCCTTGCACTTACCAAAAAATGACCTTGGTTTTTTGCAATTTAACCGAGAAATAGTGGCTGCTACGGCTCCTTTTTCTATTTCTTACAAAATAAATACGGCTTTTTACGAACAATACGGCGCTGAGGGATGGCAATGGATGGAGGAAACCCTCTCCTATTTGCCCGAGGAGACCTTTAAAATAGCCGATGCAAAGCGTGGTGATATTGGCAATACCAGCACCATGTATGCGCGGGCGTTTTTTGAGCGGATGAAATTTGACGCCATTACGGTTTCTCCTTATATGGGAGAAGACAGTTTGCGTCCGTTTTTAGAATTTGAAGACAAAACCATCATTTGTTTGGCATTAACGAGCAATCCGGGACATAAAAACTTCCAATTGCTTCAGGATTCTGAGGGAGTTTCGGTTTACGAACGTGTTTTGGAAACGGTTTCGAAGTGGGGAAATACCGATAATTTGATGTTTGTAGCGGGTGGCACGCATAGCGACATATTAAAGAGATTGCGCCAAATTGCACCGGAACATTTTTTATTAGTTCCGGGTATTGGTGCGCAGGGGGGAAGCTTGAAAGAGGTGGTAAGTCATGCGGCAACTCCCGAATTGGGCTTAATTGTAAACAGCAGCAGGGGTATCATTTACGCCGGCAACGAAGAAGATTACGCGATGAAAGCACGAGATGCCGCCGCTGAAATGGCATTAGAAATGTCCGGCTACGTTGGGCAATATTTGAAGTAAGAGCGAATTAGAACTCTCTTGGATGCTTGAGCAATGATAGGTGTAATTTAGAATTCGCTGGATACCTTGAGCAATATCTGATGTAAGTTACGCACTTGTTCGATAACGCTTTGCTCGTTGTCATTGGTGATAGCATAATCTACTTTTCGACGCAGTTCATCTTCAGGAAGTTGCATGTTCATAATGCCTAAAATGCTTTCTCGCGTGCGGTTATCGCGCTGCATAACACGTTGAATGCGCAGTTCTAAAGGAGCGAAAACACCTATTGTTTTATGAACGGTTTTGTCGGCACCGCTTTCAAACAGAATAGCGGCTTCTTTGATTACATAAGATGCCTTTTGTTCGCGACTCCATTCTTCAAAACGCTGAAAAATTTTGGGATGAACGATATCGTTTAAGACCTGACGTTTGAGGGGATCAGATAAAACTTCCCTAAAGAAAGTCGTGTTGAAAATTCCTTCATGGTTATAGGCTTGTGAGCCGAAGGCCTTCAAGAGTTCGGCTTTCAGGTTGGAATCGGTTTGGTAGAGTTTTTTAACTTCGGAATCGGCTTCAAAAAGAGGGACGCCCAGGTGTTGAAACACGCGACATACCCAGGTTTTTCCGCTTCCGATACCGCCTGTAATTCCAACCTTTAGCATAAGGTTTAGATTAGGCTTCTTTTTTAGGCGCAGGATACGCTGCTTGGGTATTTTCCATACTCACACCGTTAAGCTCAATTTTCATTTTGCCTTCTTCGAGATCAATTATCAAGAATTTCTCGGTAATGCTGGAAATTTTACCATGTATGCCACCCGTAGTCACTATTTGGTCGCCCTTTTTTAACTCCGCAATGAAGCTTTTGGTTTTCTTTTGACGGCGCATTTGCGGCCATATCATGAAGAAAAAGAATACGCCCATGATGAGCATCAGTACGATCGGGTCGAAACCACCTGCGGGTGCAGCAGCTTGAAGTAAGGAATTCATATGTAGTAGGTTCATTTTAATGATTGGAATGGCTGTCGTCGGTGCTTAGAATATTCGCTTTGAATATCAATAAGGTATACTCATTGGTTGCGTTTTCAAATTGCACGTCGATGTTTTTTTCTACTAAAGGATTGTCAACCCCTCCCCTGCCTTTAGAGTCGAAAGTGGCTACCACTTTACCTTCTCCACCGGGAGGAATAACATCTTCAGTCCATTCAGGGGTGGTACACCCGCAGGAAGCGGAAACCTTTGCAATAGTTAAAGGTCCTTCTCCCACATTTTTAAATCTAAAGGTGTGTTGAACAACGTCGCCGTCTTTAATATTCCCAAATTCAAAAACACTGTCTACAAATTGAGCAGTACCCTTAGGTTGTTTGGGATCTGCTGATTCAGGATTGAACTTTTCGATATCGCTTGAGGTAAACTCTTTATTGCTTGGGGTACATGCAACCCATAGCATACAACAACTTAGATAAAAAAACGAACGTAAGGTCATGACACAAAAATATTGTTTTTACTTTAAACCACGCCCCGTTTTGCGTATTTCTCCTCGACTTTCTAACTCTATTCGTAGTTTATCCATGATACCGTTTACGAATTTAGAGCTATTAGGGGTGCTGTAATTTTTGGTAATTTCTAAATATTCGTTAATGGTTACCCGCACGGGTATTTCTGGACAATGCAAAAACTCTGTTAGTGTCATTTTCAAAATCAACAGATCCATTACGGCGATGCGAGAAGGGTCCCAATTTTGGGTAACCTCAGAAATCAATTTTTCGTAGGTATCGCTGTTTTGAATGGTGTCTTTCAACATTTGAGAGGCCCAGTAGGCTTCTTCATCTGAAGCGCGGATCCCTTCTTTGATATTCAAAGAATCTAGAGACTTAGACATTTCTAGTGTTTTAAGAATATCGCGAACAGTATAAGGCGCATCATCGAACCATACAGGATAAATTTCTTCAATGGCATTATTAAACGCCTCGTGTGTTTCTAAAAACGCGTAGTACGTGTTTTCTAGAAATTCTTTTTGCTGGTCGGCATTGGGTGTAAAAAAGATGCTGTAATCATTCGCAAAGTCGAATGCTTTTAGATCGTTAAACCATTGCTCAAAGTGGTTCTCCGCCTCTGTCCATTTGAAACCGTAATAGCCCGCATGCAAGGTCTGATTATGCACTTGGTCGAGCAATTTGGTGCCGTTCAATAATGAATAGTGGTCGATTTTCTCTTTTGAAGGATAGTATTTTCCTTTTTCAAAGTCCTGTTTTGCCAAGGCAAACTCACGCAATTGATAGGGGAAATCCAGCAGGAATAAATAACATTCATGAACTAATGTAAGGCGTTCAAAAAGTTCTTTTGAGAACTGGGTTAAGGGAACCTCTTTACTCTGATTCCATGAATAGAGTGTTTGTAGGGTTTTAATGCGTACGAGTCGGCGTGAAATCATCAGAACGTTATTGCGGCAAAGATACAATTTTTTCGGGCTTGGAAATTCAAATTCATATTATCCGTTTATATACGTTTAGGGAACGAATAGAAGACTTTGACCCTTAGATATTTGAAGCATGAAAATGAATACAAATATCCACCAGAACATCCAATTGTTTGCTCAAGAATTGGGTGTTTCCGCTAGTCAAGATCAATTATCTGAACGCGTTCGCTCTGAAATAATTGCCGCAGCCATTGCTATCGCTCGCAGTAAAGAGCCTGAAAACGACGTTCGATTGAACACAATTTACGATATTGAAAGAACGTTTATTCGATGTTCCAAGCTATTATCTTCATTATGGACAGCCCGAAAGCAGGGAGAAATCACAGAAACCGTTTTCTTGAATTTAGAAATTCAAATCAACGACCAACTGCAGCGCCTATTACACGCCAGTCAACAACTGAAAATTGTGAATTAATCGAGTATAAACCGAACCGATTTCTTTACCTCTCCGTTATTGGCTTTAATAACCCCTATGTAATGTCCGGGAGCTAACTTCCGAGAGTCAAAGAATGTTTCGTTTTGTGTTAACGTGGTTTCCTTTATTAATTTTTGACCTAATGTATTATACACGGAGAAGATAACCGAAGACTCGAGCACCTCTGTAGTAAGTTCTACTACAATTACCGACTCTGTAGCACGCGGGAACACCAAGACTTGATCATATATAACGGTATCAAAAACACGAGCGGTTACTTCTACTTCTGCGGTACTTATGATTTCACGACGGAAGGTTCTTAGTGCGTTATACATGACTTCTGATTGTCCTTTGGTAAACATGGTTTGACATTCATGGGTGGAATAGTCCATGTAGTTTTCTACCATATCCGGCAAATCATTGGGTTCTGTGCAGGTATTCCGATTTTTCTGACACGTAAAATTAGAACCAGTTCCTTGAAGAGGGGTATCGTCTATGTAGTCATCTAATAAACATCGGTTTGCCATAAATTGATCGTCGGCCCAGATATGTCTTAAGCCAAAATAATGACCAAACTCGTGGGTAGCTACGCGCCCTTTGTTTGATGCCAAAAGGGTAGAAGTATTTGCACGACGGTTATTGCGCCCGATACATTTATAATGAATGACCACCCCTTGCTCGGGGTCAGATACAAAAACGTTGGATTGCCAAAAAGGGTGACCAAATGGAGGATAGGCAAATCCCAATACTTGGTCTTGCCCGTTGAACGTCATATCGCAAACCCAAACGTTTATATATTGGTTAGGGTCCCACGCATTTACGCCCCCTCTTGAGGTATATTTCATGTTGTTGTTGACCCCTGAATTTGTTCCCCAACTGGCAATGGTAGTGGGTACTTTGTTGATTCCATTGGTTGGATTGCCGTTAGGATCTTTGTTGGCTAATACAAATTTGATTTTCGTGTCGCCGGCTCTGGGTTTAAAAATATCCCTAATGTTTACCGTGTCGGCATTCATTTTACGAAAATCTTCGTTCAGCACCTCAATTTGATTAAAAATCAAACTGTCTTCAACATTTTCATAAGCATTTGAGTAAAGAACATGAAACACAACGGGCACGATAAAAACACTATCATATGAATAGGTTGTATCGCGAATTTGTTTTTTTCGACTCTGAATGGTTTTGCCCGCTTTGATGGTTTCTACATACTGCCGGTCATACGCATTTTTAAAACCTGGATACTTTTTCTCAAGGTGTTCAATTACGGCTGTATGTCCGCAAGGCTCCACAAATTCAGATGCCTGCTGGGCTTTTGAAGCTTGAAAAAGCCCCAGAAGCATAAAAAACAAGAAAAAACGCTGCATTTTACTGCAAGAAACGAAATATTTGGGGAAACATCATCACTTTCCGACTCTATTAAGAAGGAAATGAAGGATAAATGACTCTTATTGATTATCGCGCCACTCGTAGACCCACTGAGATTGAATCATTTCCAGGTGTCCTTCGTTACATTCCTCACGAGATTCGGCAAATTCAGGAATTTCCAGTACCCATTCAATAAGTTCTGTGAATCGGATGCGGTAAATTTTATCTTCACCAAATGCATCGCCAAAGCGCTCATAAAGTTTCATTGCGATGTCTTCGTGATCTTTCCAATATATTGGCAGTTCCATTATGTTTATGTATTTAAAAGTTTTTTCGTTACAAAATTGCTCGTTTTAGTGTCCTATGATACCGCTTTGGTCGGGTATGGTCACTACCAAATCGCCGCCCTCTTCATCGAGTTTGCACTGACACGCTAAGCGGCTATTGTACCTTGGATTTCGAGCACGGTCTACGTATTCTTCTTCCCTATCGCTCATTTCCGGAAGGTCGTCTTCCCCTTGTTCAATGTAGACGTGACAGGTGCTGCAGCCGCAAACGCCTCCGCAGTTGTGGTTCAGGCTAACTTCATTATCGAGGGCAACTTCTAAGATGCTTTCTCCTGGAAAAATCTCGGCTTTTACCGGATTTTTGTCCTTTTCTTCGAATAAAAACGTAATTGTGGGCATAACTTCACTGCAAATATAACACAGCAAAATTCGTTTTGTTGGAAGATTCGATGAAGCACTTATTGTGAATGTTTATACAATAAGGCTTATTTTTGTGGTGCGTTATGAATTTCGAACTAACCGAAGAGCACTTAGCAGTACAACAAGCTGCAAGAGATTTTGCCCAAACTGAATTACTTCCAGGCGTTATTGAGCGCGACGAACACCAAAAGTTTCCCGCGGAACAAATCAAGAAGATGGGAGAATTGGGTTTCATGGGTATGATGGTAGACCCTAAATGGGGAGGCGGAGGAATGGACACCATTTCTTACGTTCTCGCTATGGAAGAAATTTCTAAAATCGATGCGTCTGCCTCGGTTTGTATGAGCGTTAACAACTCTTTAGTTTGTTGGGGCTTAGAAACCTACGGCACGGAAGAGCAAAAAGAACGTTACTTACGTCCTTTAGCAACTGGACAAGCCATCGGGGCTTTCTGTTTATCAGAACCCGAAGCCGGTAGCGATGCCACCAGTCAGCAAACCACCGCTTTCGATCAAGGCGATCACTATTTGTTAAACGGAACCAAGAACTGGATTACCAACGGTAATAGCGCCAGCTATTATTTGGTTATTGCACAAACCGACGTTGAAAAAGGTCATAAAGGCATCAATGCGTTCATCGTTGATAAAACTTGGGAAGGCGTAACAGTAGGAAAAAAAGAAGATAAATTAGGTATTCGCGGTAGCGATACGCATAGTATCATGTTCCAAGATGTAAAGGTTCCCAAAGAGAACCGCATCGGAGAAGATGGTTTTGGTTTCAAGTTTGCCATGAAAGTGTTGAGCGGCGGCCGTATCGGTATTGCTGCACAGGCGCTAGGCATTGCAAGCGGAGCTTATGAATTAGCTTTAAAATATTCTAAAGAACGTAAAGCTTTCGGAAAAGAAATCATGCACCACCAAGCCATTGCTTTCAAATTGGCAGATATGGCTACTGAAATCGAAGCGTCTCGTATGTTATGCTTGAAAGCCGCTTGGTTGAAAGACCAACATTTGAACTACGACCGCGCCAGTGCAATGGCGAAGCTTTTCGCCTCAGAAACGGCCATGAAAACCACCGTAGAAGCCGTTCAGGTTCACGGCGGATACGGTTTCGTTAAAGAATACCACGTGGAGCGACTTATGCGCGATGCTAAAATCACTCAAATTTATGAGGGAACTTCTGAAATCCAGCGTGTGGTTATTTCACGCGATGTGTTGAAGTAAAATCTTAGATCTTATTATCAAAAGCCGTCTCCAATAATGAGGCGGCTTTTTTTGTTTTACTCACTTTTGTATGTTGCAGCCTGCATTTTTTATCAAAAACGTTGGTTACAACCCACACTTTTGGCCAAAAACGTTGGTTGAAAACTACAATTTTAATTCCGACGCCATCAAACCCCGTACACTTCCGACAATCTATCGGAAGAAACAAAGTTCGCGTCGGGCCAACGTTCCACGATTTTATGAAGAATGGCTTTCAATAATGCCAAGTTTTGGGTGCGGTTCTTTTCCTCTAGCGACCCAATAAAATTAAGTCGGTGGGAATTGATAATGGCGGGTTTCCCCCAGAAAAAAGCCCAATAAACATCTTGCAAAACTGTATTTACCCAATCCATTTGTGGGTTTATTGACGGTTCAAAATTTGCATTTCGAATGGTGAAAAACTGTCCGTTCCCATTAGTTTTACCCATAAAATGCTTCACCTTCTCGGTGCCCTCACCGTTTGCCTTCAATCGATCTTGTACATAGGCCCCTTGCAAATGCCTTACCCCATTATCCGCTAGCACTTTCTCTGCATATTCCGTCATACTGAAGCAAGCGGCAATAGCCGATTTGCTTTTAAATCCAAACGTTTCTTCAAAAGTCTCCAGACCCTCCTTAATGGCACCTCCTATATAACGCTCATCCTCCTGATCGTGCATACCCCAAGCATCTAAGTAAAAATCCTTGCATGTGAATAAGGCCGGATTGTGAACCGTATACATAGACTCTTCAAAGGCATCTAAGAGGTCGGGCTGTTGATTCCTCAGCGCCGACATCCAATTTCGCACATGAACGTGTTCACGGCCGTGAAACTGAGGCGTAATGCACTTAGAATCGATGCCTTGCTGGTATAAAACCGATAATTTATCGTGTTGCGGATACTTTTTCGCCGTTTCAAAAAAATGCTCGTAATGGTAAACCTCAAAATTATCCGCCTTAATGGCCTCAAAATTAGGATTAGTCATGACCGCATTGAACGTAATGTTGGCTGGATTTCCATCGGCTCCTTTTACCGAATGCAAGGTCTCAAACAACGACTCTAAATCGGCATTGCTCTCTAAGGCATCAAACCGATTAAACGGACATTCTTCAACACGATACCCTTTGTTTTTAAGCCGATCGTAGCTCGACTTACTCGACGTTCGCACCGCTCCCCAGTCATCCGATTCTATGACGATCCACTTGGGCGCATTACGCTTCCCCTTATAATTGATCAGGGCCTTAACGGCCGCTTTTTTTATCTGGGGGAAGTTTATCACGCCTGTGCCAATTTAGACAAAAAGTCCTGATAAGCAATGCCGATACCTTTTTCGAGGTCTATACTCGGCTTCCAACCGGTGGCAAACAAGCGAGAAGAGTCCATTAATTTACGCGGTGTTCCATTAGGTTTGCTAGAGTCGTACACGTGATTTCCCTCAAAACCCACTACCCGAGCTATGGTTTCTGCCAGCTCTTTTATAGTGATGTCGCTGCCATAACCCACGTTTACAAACTGCTTTTCATCGTAATTTAGCATTAAGTAAACCAATGCATTCGCCAAGTCGTCGGCGAATAAAAACTCGCGCATGGGACTTCCATCGCCCCAAATAGTGACTTCGCTGGCATTTTGCTCCTTCGCTTCGTGAAACTTACGAATCAAAGCCGGTAATACGTGTGAATTTTCAGGATGGTAATTGTCGTTCAGTCCGTATAGATTGGTGGGCATTGCCGAAATAAAGTTGCATCCGTATTGATCGCGATATGCTTCGCACATCTTGATACCGGTAATTTTTGCTATTGCATACGGTTCATTCGTACATTCCAAATAACCACTCAGTAAGTATTCTTCTTTGAGCGGTTGAGGAGCCAATTTCGGATAGATACAACTGCTCCCTAAGAACATAAGCTTCTTCACTTTATTGACGTACGCCCCGTGAATCAAGTTGTTTTGAATCATTAGGTTATCGTACAAAAAGTCGGCGCGATACACATTATTGGCATGTATGCCTCCCACTTTGGCAGCTGCAACGAAAACGTATTCGGGCTGTGTTTCCTTGTAGAAGGAAGCCACCGCTTCTTGATTTCTTAAGTCGAGTTCCTTAGAAGTTCGGGTAATAATATTGTGATACCCCAGGCGATTCAATTCTCGCACGATGGCACTACCGACCATTCCCCGGTGTCCTGAAACGTAAATTTTAGCTTCTTTTTCCACGATTGTTTATTCGAAGTAGTTTTGAGTATCAAAACCACCTGCTCTCAGGTAATCTTGTTTTTGCATCAATCTGATATCCGAATTCATCATGTCTTCTACCAACGCAGGAAGGTCGTATTTGGGTTTCCAGCCTAATTTCTCATTAGATTTGGTTGGATCCCCGATTAACAAATCTACCTCAGTAGGTCTGAAATATTTGGGATCTACAAAAACAACCTCTTGACCGATGCTTAAGTGACACTTTTTACCGGTTTGTTTTTCGAAGGTATCGGCATTGATTTCACTTACGAAACCAATTTCGTCTACGCCATTACCTTTGAAATCAAGGCTTACACCGACGTGACCGAATGCCATTTTAACAAATTCACGTATTTCGGTTGTTTTTCCAGTTGCAATCACAAAATCTTCGGCTTTCTCTTGTTGCAAAATCAAATACATGGCTTCCACATAGTCTTTCGCATGTCCCCAGTCGCGCTTTGAGTTCAAATTACCCAAATAAAGACGTTCCTGAAGGTTCAAAGCAATACGAGCGGCGGCCCGGGTGATTTTTCTTGTTACAAAAGTTTCCCCCCGAATCGGACTTTCGTGATTGAAAAGTATACCATTACAAGCGTACATGTTATAGGCTTCGCGGTAGTTTACCGTTATCCAGTAGGCGTACATTTTGGCTACGGCGTACGGGCTTCTTGGGTAAAATGGGGTTGTTTCTTTTTGGGGAACTTCTTGAACCAAACCGTATAATTCGGATGTAGACGCTTGGTAAATACGTGTTTTTTCTACCAATCCTAATATTCGGATCGCTTCTAGAATACGCAAAGTTCCCAAACCGTCGCTGTTGGCGGTATACTCGGGCGTTTCAAAGCTCACCTGCACGTGACTCATTGCGCCGAGGTTGTAAATTTCGTCGGGTTGCACCTCTTGAATGATGCGAATAAGGTTGGTACTGTCACTCAAATCGCCGTAATGCAACTTAAAACGAGACCCTTCCACGTGTGGGTCTAGGTATAAATGGTCAATACGGTCGGTATTAAACAAAGAGCTACGGCGTTTGATACCGTGAACCATATACCCCTTTTTCAAAAGAAATTCGGCGAGATAGGCGCCATCTTGTCCGGTAATACCGGTGATTAAAGCTACTTTCATTATTTTGCAACAAAAATAACGTCTTTTTCTATGTTTGCAGTGTTCATTGACCAAGTTTCTCCGCGCATTCACTATGTTTTGGAGGAATTATTAGCCCGTCGTTTGCAATGCGAACTAAAAATTCATACGGTACCAGAAGATTTTATTAAAGATAATTCCCCGTTTAAAATTCAATATGTAGGCTCGGAACAGCCCGATTTACCCGGTTTTGTGGTAATTCGATCTGATATCATGTTGGAAGACAAGGTAAATCGATATTTTGATCCTTTGGTTTCAAGTTTTCATTTGACACAAACCGGACAAAAACATTTAGAAAAAAAATGGATAGAGGCCAAGATCCCCGATTCAGAGATTCCCCGTATCAAACGCTTTTTAAATGAACCTTTCCCTTGTCTATTTCCTAACGATTCGGTTTTAGGGTTCGACGTATTTGCTATGGCTTTTTATTTCCTGAGCCGATACGAAGAATATCAAGATTTCCAGGCTGACCCTTTTGGCCGATTTGGATTCGAAAACGCCCTCGAGTCGCAATGGAATTACGATCCTGCGCCACATGTAGACATCGCATTTTTTCATTTTTTATGTGCGATCCAAGCCGAACATCTGTCGCCCAAGGCCGATATTATTGCCAGTTTCGATATCGATATAGCGTATCAATTCCGCGGACGTTCTTGGCAGCGGCAATTGGCTTCGGCCCTGCGTTTTCCTAGTTTATTATTCGAACGTTTGCGCGTACTATTCGGATCGAAAGATCCTTTCGATCCAAATGTAACCGTATTTCCGTTTATTGAAGATTTACACGTGGAACATCGCATATTTTGGTTGTGTTCCAAGCGGGTAAAAGGGGTAAACCGCCAAGTAAAACGGCGTTTCACTCCATTTGTTGAAGCCATAAAAAAAGCGGCAAGCACAAAAAACATAGGCCTTCACCCCTCCTTTAGTTTTCATCCACAAGCTACATGGTTGGAAGAGCAATTCTGGTTGGAAAAAACCGCCCAGCGGCCCATAGAGCATAGCCGTCAGCATTTTGTTCATTTGGTATTTCCCGATACCTATCGGATTTTGCTTGAATTGGGAATAACCGACGATTGGAGTATGGGTTATGCCGAAAATGTCGGATTCCGAGCCGGTACGGCCTGCGATTTTAAATGGTTCGATTTATCTAGCAACACGGCCACTTCTTTGAACATCCACCCTTTCTGCATTATGGATGTTACGGCCAAAAACTACATGGAATTAAATCCCGATGCTGCCATCGATGCAGGTCGAACTTTAAAAGAAATGGTATTTTTATTTGGGGGAAATTTTACGTTTATTGCACACAATGAATCTCTGTCCGAGCGTGTGGGTTGGGAAGGATGGATGCCCGTTTTCCGTTCATGGGCAAATCCAAAAATACATGTGAGTCGCTCTATGGGATATTAAAATTCATTAAAATACCATGATAAAAACATGTCAAAACAGATATTTGCACATCGTTAGCTATTTAAGAAATTACAATCCATTGAAATACCTAGATAAAAAACATATCGCCCTCATGTATACACACATCAGTCGCTCGTTGGGAAATTAAACTCCATTGAAATACCTAGATAGAAAACATATCGACCCCCATAAATGGAACGATTGCATCGAAAGGAGTGCCTTTTACGTGCCGTATGCGCGATTCGAATATTTAGAAGCAATTAGCGAGGGCTCATGGGGCGCTATTATCGAAGGAAATTACCAAGCCGTTCTCCCTTTTGCTTTTCGAAAAAAATGGGGAATTGTACCCTATATCTACCAGCCGTATTTTTGTCAACAACTAGGTGTTTTTGGTGTTTCCAATGCGAACATCAATGATTTTGTGGCTAAAATTCCATGGTATTTTGTTCGGGTGCACCTGAACGTAAATGCCGCTTTTGGTATTCCATCAGGATCCCAAGAACTACCCAATTTGGTTAAAAAGGTCCCTCATAATATTGAGGCAGACTTAAATAAAGACGCCCTCAAAAACATCAAAAAGCTAAAGAGTCAAGAGGTATACTATACGCAAACCAAAGACCTCCGGTTGATTTTAAAATTGTACGTTGCCGCATGGGGCGAAAAAGCCGCTCTTCAATGGCCCTACGATTATCGGGCGTTCGAATCCGCATGTCAATCCATGCAAAACCAAAATCTCATTTATGCCTGTTTGGCGCATCGCGGACATGAATTATTGGGCGGTGCCATTTTTTTAATAGGAAAATCCCGGCTTCATTATGTGTGTGCTGCCCCTACCAAAGAAGGTCGAGAATGCGGCATTATGCACGGCATCGTGCAACATGCTTTGGAACACTTCCCCGATTACGATCTAGACTTTGAGGGATCTCAAATAGAATCTGTGGCGGCTTTTTACAAAAAGTTTGGCCCTGAAAATGAGTCCTATTACCGAATTGAACGAACTTTGTGGTTATGACAAATCCTTGGGTTCAATCGGCACGCTTGAGAACGCTGCCTTTGGCGCTATCAACGGTATTATTAGGAACTTCACTGGCCAATTTCCATACTGCGATTCATTGGGATTTGGTGGTTCTAGCGGCCTTGATTGCAGTAGGACTTCAAATACTTTCTAACTACGCCAATGATTACGGCGATTTTGTAAAGGGAACCGACGCCCGTGCTGCCCGTAAAGATCGTATGCTCAGTGCCCAGTTAATTAAACCCGAGGCCATGAAAAAGGTTTTGATAGGGCTTTCAGGTTCTCTATTGGGACTTGGGGTGTTCACTTTATTATACGCTTCTCGCAACTACGAATTGTCGAGTGAGTCCTTGTTTTATTTACTCATAGTGGGTGTTTTGGCCATTGCCGCTGCCGTTTTTTATACGGTTGGAAAAAAGGCATACGGATATTCCGGATTGGGAGATATTGCCGTTATACTTTTCTTCGGATTGGTTCCTATTTTGGGTACCTCTTTGTTGATGGGATTGCCCCCTAATATCTCCATTTGGATGGGTGGATTAGGGTCTGGCTTGCTATCAGCCGCGGTTTTAAACATCAATAATTACCGAGATTTAGACAGTGATAAAAAAAGCGGCAAACACACATTAGCTGTGAAAATCGGTGCTAAAGCCACCCTGCAATACCAACGGTTTTTACTGATTTTAGGCTTTTCGGGAGTGTTTGGCTCGTTTGCTGTTTACTTGTATCAATTGTTAAACTTAGGTGATGCAAGTTATTATATTGAAATGTTTTTACTTTTTGGTGTTTTTTCTCCTTCCGCTATTTTTCTGTCGCGATATTACTCTGAAATGCGTGAATTAAAACCCGGAGATCGAGACGGACTGAATTTACAATTGAAACGGGTTTCGTTGACTATTTTGCTCCTGTGTGTGGTACATTTTTCTCTTTCATTTTATGTAACCTCGTTGTTCCGATAATTTGAAACCGCATAAAATGATACTCACTGCCGAAAAACACGTATTGCAATTTATCAAGCCCGCGAAGACCTCTCGGGGCGAATATGCCGAAAAAGACGTGCTTTTGTTAGCGCTCAAAGAGGGCAATACCGTATATCAGGCAGAAGTGGCGCCACTTTCTGACTTAAGTGTAGATGGAAAATTGGACCTTTTGGGACTGATTTCGCCCTTTTTGGAACAATCCCACACCGAAAATTCCCTGATGGAGCTTTTGGAGTTTTGCACTCCTTATCCCTCGCTGCGCTTTGGAATATATGCACTGCTTCAAAAACTGCGCGCGCAGCATGCTATTTGGGCCGATACTCCGTTTACACGCAAAGAATCCGCCTTAAAGATAAACGGACTCGTTTGGATGAACGATATTGAATCCATGTCGGAAGAAGCTGAAAACAAAGTAAACCAAGGATTTACATGCATTAAATTCAAAGTGGGAGCCTTAGATTTTGACGCCGAATGTCGGATGTTAGAAGCTTTCCGAAAAAAACACAAGGCCTTTAACATTGAAATCAGATTGGATGCCAATGGTGCTTTTCCGGCAGACATGGCACTATCGATGTTAAAAGACCTGTCACGATTCGAAATTCACTCCATTGAACAACCCATTAAAGCGGAAAATCACGATTGGATGGCACGCATCTGTCGGGAATCGGCAATTGATATTGCCTTAGATGAAGAACTCATAGGGTTTCCCGTGGAAAATGCCCATCATTTGTTAACGCAATTAAAACCGCAATATATCATCTTGAAGCCCACATTAATCGGTGGTTTCGACCGATGCGATTCTTGGATAAAAGCGGCATTAAAGGAAAATATTGGTTGGTGGAGCACCTCGGCTTTGGAGGGCAATATCGGACTTTTTGATATTGCACAATGGGTCTCGACATACCCCGTTACCATGCCTCAAGGCCTGGGCACAGGAGCGCTGTTTGTGAAGAATTTCCCCCAGAATACATTAGTTGATTCTGGATATTTACATCGTATTTGAGTCTCTCAGCCGCAGACCTTCAAGGGCTTTTGTGAAGAATTTCCCCGAAGATACTAGCGTTAATTTGGGATATTTGTATCCTACATGAACGCATTTCCCCAAGAATTTTTGGATGAACTCGGAGCGCTTTTTGACAAAGAGACCTTGGCCTCGTTGTTGTTAGCGCTTGAAAGCACGCCTCCGGTTTCCATACGATTGAATCCCGCTTTCAAAGGGAAAGTTTGTGTTCCACATGAAAAAGTTCCGCAATCGCAATTCGGATATTTCCTTAAAGATCGGCCGATATTTACGGCAGATCCTGCATTTCATGCAGGCGCCTACTATCCTCAAGAGGCCAACTCGATGTGGATAGGGGCTGTTTTTTCCTTTTTGCGCCAGACATTTTATCAAAACGAAGCTTCTATTGTTGCTTTAGACCTGTGTGCGGCACCCGGCGGAAAAACCACCGATATTTCTTCTCGCATGGAATTGGGCGATTTATTAGTTGCCAACGAGGTCATTTCTACCCGAAATGCCATTCTTTTTGAAAATGTGTGCAAATGGGGACTTGCTAATACCGTTATCACCAAGGCAGATGCCCAAAAATTCGGAGAAAAGGGTCCACTTTTTGACATGATTTTTTGCGACGCACCTTGCTCCGGTGAAGGTATGTTCCGCAAAGACAACGATGCGATATCAGAATGGTCCACCGACAACGTTGTCTTGTGTACCCAACGCCAACAACGCATCGTTTTTGATGTTTGGGATGCCTTAAAACCCGGCGGATTTATGGTCTACAGTACGTGCACGTTCAACCGCAGCGAAAACGAAGATAACGCCATAAAGTTTTGCGCTGAAATGGGCGCTGAACTGATTGAATTTGAACATCCTAATAAAGACTTATTATTCGAATTAGAGTCCCATTTATACCGTTGTTTGCCTCATAAAACGCCTGGAGAGGGTTTGTTTTTTTGCATCATTCGCAAACCCGATGGACCGTTTGAGGCGAGAAACAGGGAAACTTCCCCCAAGAAAAAGAATAGAAAAACCGTTAGTGTTTCGATGGAATTTGATGGTTTTCAAAGTCTTATAAAAGGAGAAGAAACGTATTTGTTGCGCGGCGACCACGATGAAACCTTCATCCAAAATTTACCCGGACTGGTGCATCCAGGAATACCCGCAGGGTCGGTTTTTTCTGGAAAATGGAAACCGCATCCCGCCATAGGGCTATTGAAAAACGCCGATTTTAATTTGCCCCTTATCGAATTAGACGATGCCGCGGCCATGCAATTCTTGAAACGGGAATTCATACCGATGAAACCGCCTACTCAGGGTCCGGTAATAGTTGTTTGGAAAGGACACCGCCTTGGAACGGCGAATGCGGTTAAAAACGGCTTGAACAACCTTCTTCCGATGGAATGGCGCGTGCGCAGCAATTTCACCGCACAGTCCATTGTGGAGGACATTTAAATCCGATTTCGGATTAAGGGGTATCTTTGCAGGGTGATTGAATTTAATCGTTTTGAATTGCCCAATGGTTTGCGCGTAATTCACCAACACGATCCGTCTGTTTCTACGGTTGTTTTGAACACCCTCTACAATGTAGGTGCGCGCGATGAATCGCCCGACAGAACGGGTTTTGCCCACTTATTTGAGCATTTAATGTTCGCGGGAAGTCGTAATGTGGCTTCCTTCGATAAGGAAATTGAACAGGCCGGAGGCCAAAATAACGCGTTCACTAACAACGAGTTCACCAATTATTACATCAGCGTTCCCGCAGAGAATATCGAAACTGCATTTTGGTTGGAAAGCGATCGCATGCTGGCGTTGAACATTAACGAAAATTCTTTGAGCGTGCAGCAAGGTGTGGTAATTGAGGAGTTCAAACAGCGCTGCTTCAACGCGCCTTTTGGACTTTTATGGCACCATGTGCGCGACATGCTGTATAAAGAAAGTCCCTATCGCTGGCCTACCATCGGACTTACATTTGATCATATCAGCGAGGCAAAGCTCAGCGACGTGCAGGCCTTTTACCAACGCTTTTATTCACCCAACAACGCCGTTTTATCGGTGGTTGGAAACCTGAACCTCGAAGATTGCAAATCATTAGTAAACAAATGGTTTGGAGACATACCTATTTCGGGGGAAGCCAATAAAAACAATTATCCTGTAGAACAATCTTGGTCGCCTTCACGCCGCACCGAGGAGGATTTATCTCCGAATCCCGTGGTGTTTTTAGTTTGGAAAGGTCCGAATATCCGCGAGGAAGAATCTCTTGGTTTGGAATTGTATTCGGATGTTTTAGGCGGTAGTGAAGTTTCTGAACTATACGAAAAACTGGTTAAGCAAGAGGGTTTGTGTAATGCGGCCGAATGTTTTTACATGCGGGGCATTGGAGAGGGACTTTTCATGGCCTATGGTATTTTAAACGAAGGGGTTTCACATGAAACGGTCGAAAATAGATTGTTTGAAATCATCGAAGAATCTTTTGACAAGCCCGATATATATGCGTTTGAAAGTGCGAAGAACAAGACCTACACGCAATTGTTATTTGAACCTATTAATCCTATGAGCCGGGCTCAAAAACTGGCTTTTTGGGAACACTTAGGCAACCCGGAAATGATCAATAAAGAAGCCGAAACAGTGAATGCCGTTTCTATCGAAACAGCCTATGCTTCTGCTAAAAAGTGGTTTGCACGTGAAACCGCATCTGTATTATATTATAATCCTAAAAACTAATGAGTTATAGAGAAAAAGCCCCTGAGGTTAGGAGCATCGCAAATTTTAATGTGCCTGAGATTGCCTTTCAAAAAAGCGCAAAGGGAACGCTTTATTTCCATGAAGAGAGTCCGGGAATTGGCGCTGCCTCGGTGTTTTGGTTGATTCCTGTTTCCAAACAGAGCCAAAGCAAGGCCTTTCAAGCCTTGGCTTCTGTAGAAATGCTATTATCAGGAGGAGATGGAAAAAGCGAAAAGGAAATTTTACAACATATTGAACATTTGGGTGCTTCGGTTGGAAATGACAGCGAACAATTATACGCTCGCATACATTTTCGCTGTGCCAAGCAGGTGGTAGAAGACGTATTTGCCTGGGTTTTACACCATGTAGAGTGTGCAGAATATCCGCAAGAAGAGCTGGAACGTTATGGTATTATTAAAAGAGCTTCGATCGAGCGCCGGATGCAAACTCCGGGTTATTGGTCGGACCGGAAGGCAAAGGAATTGTTATACAAAGACTTGCCGTGGGTGGGCACTTTTGGAAGTTTAGACGATTTTTCGGCTTTGCAACGGGAAGATTTGATGAATTTCCACCAAAAACATATCAAAAACAGCCCTGGCGTTTTATTCTTTTCGGGGGATATTGATTCGCAACAGAAAGAAAATTTGCTAAATATCTGGGAATCGTATGAACGGGGTTCGTTTGCTTGGAGCTTAGTAGATGAAAATATTATTAATGCAACTGCTTTTATGGATCCAATCAAACATGCTATGCCAAATAGTTCTCAGGTAAGTATGCGTTGGATGAAGCATATCAGCCATTTAGAAGAAAGTGCTACCCATCAATATTCACTATTGAATATGGTTTTAGGGGGATATTTCGGATCTCGTTTGATGCAAGAACTGCGTGAAAAGCAGGGTTTGACTTATGGTATCAGCTCGTATTTCAAGCCGCTTTGGAAGGGAAGGAGTTGGAATATTTCGGGTGAAATGAATAGTGAGAATACTGAAAAGGCCTTGATTTCCATGGGAAACATTATTGAGGAACTCCAGCAACACCCGATTCCTGCAGATGAATTGGATCGCGCAAAGCGGTATTATGCAGGTATGTTTCGTTCTGGTTTCGACGGACCGTTTGCTCAGGCAACGAAAGCACTGCAAACACTTGTCCGTAGTAATAGCTCCGACTACTATGCGCAAACCTTAGATCACATTTGGAACATCGATTCAGCGATGCTTTTACAACTGGCACAAAATGAATTGGATACAAAAACGTTTGTAAAGGTAGTGGCGGGTGAAGTTTAGTCCGTTTATCCTTTGTTTTTAAGATTCCTACATATCGTTTTTTTGTTTGTTCCCTTGTATTTAGGGGGACAAACCCGCTATGCTCCCACTTTAAAACGAGCCTGTTTGGATCGCGTTACGGGAGAATTGACCTTACTTTTAGAATCTGGAAAAGACACCTGTACTTTCCAAAAATACCGTTTGTGGGGACGAACAGATACCTTTGCGGATTATGAACTTTTGGATGAAGCTACAAGTTTTAATTTGTTGACCTGGAATAAAGTTCTTCCAAACAAAAAGAAATGGGAGCTGTATGTGAGTTCGCATTTTGTTTGTGGCGGCCGGGATTCTTTTTTGTCTAATAAATTATTCATAGACGACACGCCTCCCTCCTATGTAGAGCCGGATAGTGTGAGTGTCGATTTCGTTTCACAACGGGTTATTGCAGGTTGGACAAATCCTCCCGAAACCGACATTTGGGGTTATAGTTTATTTAAGGTCGATGCATCGGGTAATAATCTTTTGATTGACGAAAAGAACGTGTTGTTCTATTCCTATGAGGTAGCCGATTTTAACTCCAAAAGCTCTGGCAATAAAGTAGCCATTGCGGCTTACGATTCGTGTAGGAATGGGGGGGTCATTTCTAATTTTCACAGTCCTGTATTACTACAGGTCCAAACCAATGCTAATTATTTGTGCGACAAGGGAATACAACTTTCTTGGTCGCCCTATATTGGATGGGATGTCAATGAATACGAAGTGGTCATACGCAATGCCGATAATGGCACCAACATTTACAGCACGCGAGTTACAGGAACAACGACTAGTTTAAACTACACATTACCCTTCTTAAACGTGAATTTGGATGTTTTTGTTCGTGCTTACAGAACTGGATCTTCTGTTAGTTCCACATCAAATCGGGTTGCTTTATTTGTGTCAGATTTCCCCAAACCAAGCAAGTCAACGCAACTGTATTTTAGTTCGGTTGTTAGTG
>CBFHXF010000018.1:14095-34986 GCA_965659745.1 Bacteroidia bacterium | reverse complement strand
TTGTTACTCTTAACTCTAATTCTCTGTCTCAGAACGGGAGTGCAAAAATAGATATAGTTTCCGCATTTACACTACCTGCCTCAAAAAAAAGTCCCCTCACTTACCTCCAAAATCACCACATATACTGAAATACACCTAGTTAGCCCCTTGAAAAAAAATGAACTTTTTTATATACGCCCCCACTGATGTCTTCGTAAACCGCTATATATGCACCCATCGGACCTTCAAATACCCAATTCTCCTCCCCTTCACTTATCCTGTATTCCGCCATTTTAACGCCTACCATATTATAAAAACGCAAAATACCCGGCTTATCCGCTTTAATAGTGAAGGACTCAAAACTAGGATTGGGATATATTTCCCATTCCTCTTCCCCCAAAATCAATTCCTTTGACGCATACTCCGTATCGTTTTCCGCGCACCATTGGGAAACAGTTTGAAATAACTTCTCGGCATCTATCCTCCCACCCCACGCGGTTTTTACCTTCAAGGAAGAACTACCCTCTACCGATACACGCATCCAAGATCGCCATAATTCCATAGCCATCTCCGGTTGGGTATCTTTTAACGCGATATAATAAGGACATGCCATCGTTTCCATTAAAGCGGATATTCCCGCTACCATAGGCGAAGCAAATGAAGTACCCGTTTCAGTCGTGTAAGGTTTCGCTGCTTGAAAAGAAACAGGCATCGTGGTATACACATTCACTCCTGGTGCCGCTAATTCAATAAACGAATCAGAGTATCCACTGGAATAATGTTCGTCGTTTAGGGTAGCCGCATTTACAGAAATCAAATACCTACTCGAGCAAAGTGTAGGTATGTCTCCATTAATGCCTACGTCTATATTACGATTGGTAGTGGCATTATAAGACCAAATTCCCACAGAACCTAAAGAATCAAATAAGGTACACCAATATACTGCATCAGTGGGAAACGCATTATCCATGCCCAAAGACATATTCAGCGCCACAATATTAATTCCTTTCGCTTTCCCAGAATTCAAATACAATTGTTTCTGCTTAAACGCATATATCATTCCACGAAGTACCGCAGACTCCACGTTCAATAAATTATCAGGATATACATTAATAGGTAAGACCTTAATATGCCAGTTCACCCCAGATACCCCTATTCCATTATTGCCTTTAGCTCCTAAAACCCCGGCTACATTAGTTCCGTGACCGTCTAAAACAGATACATCACTAAAAACCAATGGCGAATTTTCCCCAGAATTCCACCCCTGGTAATCATCGATATACCCATTTCCATCATCGTCTATCCCGTTCCAAGGAATTTCTTGTCGGTTTATATATAGGTTTCCAATTAAATCTGGGTGACTGGTATCGGCACCATCGTCTATGTAGGCCACCACCACAGTATCGCCGTTGACATTTACCCCATTTTTTTGATAATTCCACACATATTCCAATCCAATATGTCCTAAATAAGGTTGATTTCCATAAAATACATCATTCGGAGCTACCCGTTTAGTCACGGCTCTATTTGGACCGGTATACCGAACTTCTTTTAAATTTTCCCAATATCTATCGGCAATATTGACCGTGTTTTCCGTTTTATTTATCTCTGGGGAAATTTCCCATAAGCCCATTGGAGCATGAATTTCATGAGCCGTTTCGAAATCGCGCAGCAAACTTTCGATCGATTGATTCGGATTTTTCAACCACACAATGCGGTTGTGATGGGAAGTTTGGGCGTTCAGTTGACTTCCCCCGAAAAATAAAAAACAAATGATCTTGAATAAGCGCATTCTTCAAAAATAAGAAAAGCCCCGCAATGCAGGGCTTTTCTCATTCATTATATAAGGTGATTTTGATTAATTCTTGGCTTTGCGTGCTTCGCGAGCTCTAAGTTTTTCTAAATAATCGTCAATACGCGCCTTTACATCCGCAATCACAGCGTCATCAGGATTTAATTCCAACACTTTACCGTAGTAATAGCTGGTTTTTTCATAATCCTTATTCTTCTGGGCAAAAAACGCCATGTTACGATACGCATTCTCGATATCTCTTTTGTATTTTTCCTGTTGCTCTTCGTTTAAGCGAGACATCCACTTTTCATAAGCGGCCGTAACGATGCCTGTAGAATCGGTAGGATCTATCAATGCCGATGTGGTGGCTATTAAATAATAACCAGAAACATAATTGGAGTCTTGACCCACTATTTCCTGATATACCTTTAAAGCTCCATCGTTTTTACCCATGAAATTCAAACAGCGGCCTTCATAAAATAGGTCTACCAAATTCAAAGAATCACCATTCTTTACGCGCTTTAATTCTAAAGCTTTGTACGCATTGTTGTAGGCATCGTATTTTGCCTTTTCGAAATTGATTTTTGCGGTTTGTCCCTCTACCGTAGAATCATTCTTAGGTAGAGATGCAATTTTTTCTTGGGCTTCCTTACCTAAATTGTAGTACAAGTCTTTTACCGCATCGTACATATTCACATTAGAACGCAATGTATCGGAAAGTGATTTTTCAAATAAACGCCATGCGGCATCGTACTGATTGTCACGGAACAATAAATTGGCTTTGAAAAATTGCTCTCTATTCATTAAAGAACGGTTCTGCTTGCTTACATATTCCTTTTCATAGAGGTCAAAATATTTCAATCCTTTTTTGATTTCTTCATCAGTTGCCTCTTTCTTACCCACAATAGCATAGGCAATAACCCCATAGATATTGGGAACTTTTGACTCACTTAACAAGCTCTCACCTTCTTGAATAGTTCGATCAAATTCGCTATTCAAATAAAGGGCTTCTACAAATCGCACACGTGCACTCAAGTTGTTATTACGCTTTAGATATTCTTGGAAGTAAAAAATAGAACTATCGCGAACTTCCATTAAATTAAAAACTTCAGCCAACTGGCGGTATGCAGGTGCATAATCCGCGTCTTTCGACAAGGCTTGTTGTATGCGCAACTTAGACAATTCATAATTCTTAGCTCTGCGATACACCATCGCTTCACGCAAAAGTGGACGTGGATCGTTTGGTTCTTCATAGCCAGAAACGATGAATTGCTGCACTGATAAACTTAAATCGGTTTTGTCGATTAGCATTAAAGCGTCACCCAAAAGCAATTTACTTTCGAAGTCATCGGATGCCATGGTCAAATATTCTTTTGCTTTTTTGGCAAATTCAATAATTTGAGCTTCGGTGGCGTAGGGTTGATTGAGGTAAGCGGTAGCTATTTCCTTATTTATTTGGCCACGACGCTTTTTCTTTACGTCTTGGGCTTGTTGGAAATAATTTTCCGCCATCTTAGAATCGCCCTGGCGTAAAGAGATATACCCTTTACCCACTAATATCATGCGACATTTTGGAGCATTGATGCCGCCTTGCTCGATAAGATTAATGGCAGAAGCAGAATCTCCTTTAGCAAAAAGATTCATGGCCGCATAGTAATAATTCGGACCTTCTTTTGGTTTTTTAGTAATTAAGGCTTGAAATTCTTTTTCGGCATCCTCGTATTGCTCGTTACGGGCAAAAACTTGGGCCTTCTTTAGGGACTGAGCTTGTAGGGTGCTTACCACCGAACTCAGTAGAATGAATGAACTTAAGATGTATTTTTTCATTTTAACTGCAAAAAAACTAATTTAATGTTAAACCATTGTAAGGAATTCTATAATTCCTTGAAATATTCGTGTTATCTTCAACTTTATTCCTCTAAAAACTCAAAAGTAAATACAATCTCGCCCTAATGACGTTAAGATGACATTAATTCAGGTCAATTTGAATTTTCCGGCCTTGATAATTGGCTGGTATCAAACCTGATTTCTGTAATAACGCCTGTCCGGATTGACTATTCACATATATCACGAATCCTTTCACAAGTCCAGAATAACCTTGCGTTTCATAACTTTTAATAGGTTGAATAATGGGATATTGCTTCGCGCTTAACTGAGATTGAAAGGGCAAATGATATTCTCCTTTTTTATTTTCAACAGGTAAAATACGCACCATACGTTGTAAGGCTACCGACAAGGAGTCGCGTTTATCGGCAATGGTATTCAGAGATATCACGCCAATTGCGTTAGGATGTTCCGCAATGTATTCTACAATTTTTTTATCCGAGGGAAGCGATTCACGCCTGAGTCTCACATAAGGATGTTGCGAATAGGCAATAGAATCTTTAAAAATAGATTTGATATACCTATGAATATATTGTTCCTCTGAACACAATCTGCTGCGAACGAGTAGTTTGTTAATGCTGCGATCGCCCCAATTTTGGGTATCTCTAAAGGAAATCTTTTTTAAAGCAGAAGATTTTGAAGTTATGAAAACGGGGGCGGTAAAACCAATTGAAATTTCATTAACGGTGGCATTTTTCTTTTCAGAAAGCCAATTTTGTTCGGACTTAGAAAAAGTATCGTGCATGAAGATCCCTTGTAAGGAATCTTTTAGCAACATGGATACCAATTCTTCTTTTTCTGCGAAAATTGGGGTCACCGAGGCTTTGGGATATTGCGAATGGAAAATATATAACCATTGACTTACCATAAAGCTATCGCCGGGTTCAAATCCAATTTTCACTTGTCCTGCGGTAGGTACGTCATTGGCATTCCCTTGAAATGAAATATCGCCACAGGCTTGCAAAGACCAAGTTAATGCCGTTAAGAAGAGTTTCCCCCAAATAGATTTATGCATTTCTTTTTTTCTGATAGATCAAATAGGCGTTCACTCCTTTGAATGCGCCCCAGGTAATTATTACCCACGGCAATACATTTTTCATGCCCGATCCGGCAGATTGGGTGAGCGATTCTGGAGGATTGCTTAAAAAGTAAAGTCCGATACTTATGAACACTACTCCGGAGAACGCATGGTACCAATGATTGGTTTTCATATTACAAAAATAAAAAAGGTCGGTGTTAAACCGACCTTTTTAGTTAAATATGTTTATAAACCCTATTAACGGGCAATCATCATAGATTTGGTTTCGCTGCGACCACCAGAAATAACGGTGTAGGTATAAATACCGTTGCTAAGTCCGTCGGCTGCAATTTCTAACAAGTGATTACCGCGTAAAAGACCTTTGTGATTTTTGGTTTGTACCAAAGCGCCAATGGTGTTGCGAACTTCTAAAGTTACATCACCAGGCTCAGAAAGGTAGATGGCTACATTTGATGTTTCGCCAAATGGATTTGGGAAGTTTTGTCCTACCACAAATACGTTACCGGTACCAATTTTTTCGTTGTTGATACCATACATATGTCCGATTTCACCAGTTAAGATCGAAGCAACGGGGATAGCGGTGTACATAATGGTATTTAAAACTACCTCATGGTTAGCCATTAGAGTAGAATTGTTTTGTAAGTTGGTACCAGGGATTTCGTCTTGCTGCCACATAACATGCAAGAAATCGTCAACTTCACGAGCTACACAAGCAAAATCGTCTTCTTTTTGGTAGAACTGCGTAATGTTTTGGGTGTTTTCCCAAGTCATACCGCCATCGGTAGAGTGCACGATACCGATATCGCGGAAGTTGGCGCTCAAGAAAGATTCGTCGCCTTCGATAGGAACAGAGAAAGTTACAAAGATTCTATTATTGGCATCAATAGCGGCACTTGGTTGACGCAAAGCTGATGTATTTCCCAAACGGGCAACTGTTGCCAAACCGGCAGGTACATTGCCTTCTTGGAGGGCTTGGGTATTGGCTTGAGTTAAAGCATTTGCTCCATCGCCATCGCGGTCAAAGGATCCACCCGCTGCAATTAATGCATTTTCACCAGAAGCCATTGTTTCATTCCAATATACCAAACCTTGGTATCCTGGGAAGAAGCTGTATGATTCGTCTGTTGTATCTTCGTCTAAAACGCGGGTTAAGCCCCAAAATGCGTGTACTTTCCCGTCATTGTCGATTAATACATCCACGGTACCATCAGAGGTAAACGGGGTATCGATCATGAACTTCTTACCTGTAAAAGGGGCATAAGGGAAACTATCGGCTAGGTAACGTCTCCAGGTTTCACCGGCATCGCTACTTTTCCAAACAACAACACCAGAAAGAGCTGCAGAAGTAGCAATGGCTACATTTTCTCCGCGCACATCAATGGCGTAATTATCAGCAGATCCTGCATTGAATAAGGTAGAATCATAACCCGGTAATACGGTATGAGCCTTATTCCAAGTGGTACCACCGTCAAAACTGCGGCTGTAAACTAAAGGTCCACGAACCCCATTAATCAATGGAGGGCGTGACTCCCCGGGAGCGGCAGAATCGGTATATGAGCAAATCAAGTGAATGGTATCACCTGAATTGTCGGTGCGACCCCAGATAGGTTTATAAGGGGCTTGGGTTAAGATGTTGGTAGTTTCTGAAGGTCGTTGACCTGGACTGGTAGATTTTGTCATGTAAAAACCACCGCTAGTAGCATCGTGACCGATAACAAATGTATTCCCGTCGCTTAATACACCTACGTTAGCCCATCCGCTTCTTTGAGTTGCTTCAACTTTTTCGGAAGTAGGATTTCCCCACTGGGCGGTAGTAGCATTAAACATATTGTAACCGGCTCCACGACCAGGGAAACCTGCTGCATCTGATGAAGCAGTTGTCCAAGTTGCGCTAATATTACCATTTGGGTGTTTCACCAATCGGTGAGGCATTGCTGCATTGGATTGCAGGTCATAATAAGTTTCACCTAGAGTGATAAACGCACTATGATCCGCAGCGCGGTTACTCACCCTGCTGGGTTTGGTTTTCGCACCATTACCGGTAAATTCTTGTTTATCGGTTGGAAGCGTGCCCAACTTGTAACTCACCTTTTCGGGAGCTCCGTACATGGCACCTTGCCATTTGTTTTGGGAATTATTCACTTGGGAAAAAGCAAGTCCCGAAGCAAACATTACCGCGGTTAACGTGTATATTTTTTTCATAATGTTAAATTGTCTTTTGCGAATTAACTTAATACTGCGTTAAAAAGAAAATAAAATGGAAAATAAGGCGTGAAATTTCCGTTACAAATTACCGATTCAAAATTTTCACGACGGTTTCAATCAGTAAATCCCCATCTGACGCAGCTCCACGGTTTATGCCTTTCAATCGTAAATCTAAATAGGTTAACTGATTCATTACGTTTTCAAGGTCCAGCATATTAAATAGGCTTTTTGCTTTCATGTATTCGTCTACGAAATAGGGGTTAACGCCTAAGACCTTGGCAATTTCAAACTTATCAGCCCCATTCATACCATGCAATAGGAGTATATTACTAAAATACTTCTGCAGTACTACAACATTGCGCATCATCTCTCCTTTTTCCATGGTGGCACTCATTTGATGGGCAATTTGAATAGCGCGGTTGAAATTACGCCCTCCTAGGGCAGTTTGCAATTCGAAAATATTGTACTCTCTATTAAACCCAACGTGCTCATCGATGTGTTTAACCCTAATAAAATCGTCAGAAACCGTTGCAAATATTTTATCTAACTCGTTGTGAATTTTAGTTAAGTCAGCCCCGATAAGATCGATTAATCTATTAATGGCATCAATATCAATTCTTTTTCCTTTCGATTCTGCAAAAACGGGCAGCCAATCTCGCATTTGATAATCGCGCAAGGGAGCAAATTCTGTAATTTTATGCTTACTCGCCGCCTTTGCCAATCTAGAACGCATATCCAACTTTCCTTTCCTCATTGCCAAAACCAAAACGGTAGAGGTTAATGGTTTTTCGAAATAGGAAGTTAGGGCTTCCATGTCTTTGATATCTTGCGCATCTTTTACCACAATTAACTGAAAATCGCTCATCATTGGATAGCGTTTACACATGGCAATAAGATCATTACAAGAGAGTTCTTTTCCGTAGTGAATGTGTTGATTGAAGCTTTTGGATTCTTCTGGCACTACATTCTGCTCAAGAAGCTGGGTAACCTTATCTATGAAATAGGTTTCTTCCCCATACAAAACATAAATAGGCGCAAATTTCCCGGTACGAATTTCTTTTTCATATTGTAAAAAAAGTTCAGTCGCACTTGCTTTTTTAGCCATTTATTTTCTTATTTTCGTTTGGTTGCTACGCTTGAATTTCCCTCTGTTCGATTTTTCGTCTCGATTGGATGAGCAAAAAAAACTCATTTTTGATAGAGTAAGAAAAAAAATTATCCCCCTTACACCAGAGGAATGGGTAAGGCAGCATTGTATTGAGTTTATAGTTGAATATTTTGGGGTGTCGACTAATCTTATATCGATTGAACGACAGATTAAGGTAAACGGAAATCCTAAACGATTTGATATCGTGACATTTAACCAGCTAGGGAGGCCTCATTTATTGGTAGAATGCAAGGCCCCTGAGGTTGACATTTCACCTAAAACACTAACTCAAGCGGGTCAATATCTCACTAAAATAGACAGTACCTACGTGTGGTTAACGAATGGTCTTCAACATGTTTGGATGTTGAAATCTGATGGAAAATTTGAAATAATTGAATTTCCTCTGACATTAAATCACGGCAAAACCACTTCAAATTGATTCCCACCCTTTGTGATATTAATAATTTTGTTGCACGCACCCGTTTCAAAAGGGTCAAAATCTATCGTGTAGCGGTCTGATAAAGTTAGCAATCTTATCATACCTCTGTGGACATATTGAGAACAACCGAATTCATAACGCATTTTTAGAGGTAGAATAATGTTCCAATCCAAAATATCATTATCAGGACTCCAAATACCTTCCCCTTGAATTTCAACCATATCCCCTGAAAGTCCGGGAGTTTGTTGGCCTGTAATAGACTTAAAATCTAAATATCCGACTCCTAAAATTGGAATATCAGGAGATTCAGAAGTAAACAATTGTAAAGAATCCAAGTTAAAACGTTGTGCATCTTGATCCAAACGTTGCATAATAAAGGAGCCCGTTAACTTTGATTGTATCGTTTCGTTGATTTTGAGGATGTATGGATTTTGAGGACTAATACTCGTTTGTATACGCCCCCCTACTTCGGTGTAGTTAAAATGCACTACTACAATCAAGGTGCCTTGTCTTTTTTTCAAATCAAAACTATTGGGAATACTGGGATCGAATTGAATTTCATAAATTATGGAATCGTCATCGGAAAAGATACTGTCTCGAAGTGAAATTTTTGCTCCCAACTTTTGACCTACTGCATCGGCATTTGATTGAAAAAGACCTTGATCTAATAATTCAAAGCTCGCATGATTCACCATTTCAAACAAGCTAATCGGGGTATGTAAATCAAGGGCAAAATTAGCCGCTACATCTACGTTATCTTTAGGCTCGTCGTAAATTTTCTCGCAAGCACTAATGGAAAAGACCATAGCTAAAATCCCTAACAAAGGCAAAAATGCGCGGCATCGGGATTTTATCATGCGTAAAAGGGTCATATTAGTAAGACAAATATACGCCATACATCCCCCAAAATTAAAATGAATACCGATCAAGCACTTTGGTGATAATCGCACAAATCTCTTTGATTTGGGAAATTTCAATAATCAAAGGGGGGGCAATTCGGATGGCATTTTGATTGAATAAGAACCAATCTGTAAAAACGCCTTCATTTAGTAATTCTCGATTGAATTGTATGATATCAATTCTTTCATCAATATAACAAGCCAGAAGTAGGCCTTTTCCGCTAAGATCTTTTATATTGGGATGTTTAAGACATTCACGGAACGTGCGTTCTTTTTCATTAATTGCTAATTGGTTATGATGTTCAATTAAATACTTCAAATTTGCGAGTCCGGCAGCACAACAAACCGGATGCCCTCCAAAGGTTGTTATATGTCCTAAAATTGGATTATCGGAAAATGCGCGCATTCTTTCGGTAGATGTAACCATACAAGCCAAGGGCATCCCCCCTCCTATGGCTTTCCCTAAAACTAAAATATCCGGAACAATGCCATATTCTTCAAATGCAACAAAGGTTCCCGTTCTAAATACACCGGTTTGAATTTCATCAAAAATGAGCAAAGATTGGGTAACGTTGCAATATTTGCGCAGTTCTTGAATAAATTCTATTTGAGCTCTTTTGGCTCCTCTTTCTGACTGAATTAATTCTACCACCACGGCTGCTACTCCCGATTCGGGCAATTGTTTAATGGCCTCAATATCGTTTTGGTTGATATAAAATACGTTGTTTAAAAGGGGGCGGTACCGTTGCGTAAAATACGGATCATCCATTAAAGAGAGAGGTCCTTGTCCGGAACCGTGATATGCATTATGCTGCGCCACAAAGGAATAACGCCCTGTAATTCTTTTTGCCAACTTCATTGCGGCATCGATAGCTTCGGAACCGCTGTTAACAAAATAAACGTTATTTAAAGATTCGGGAAGTTGTGAGGCGAGCATCTGACTGAATTGGACAGGTGTGTCGTGAATGACTTCCCCATAGACCATGATATGCATATGCTTATCAATTTGATTTTTAACAGCCTCTACGATCATTTTATTCTGGTGACCTAGGCTGCTGACAGAAATGCCCGAAATCAAATCGTAATAAGCCTTTCCATTCTCGTCAAATAAAAAGATACCCTCCGCTTTTTCGATTTGAAGGGCTATAGGCGCAAGGGTAGTTTGGGCCATATGCTGAAAAAACTGAGATTTGACGGAAAGGTGCATGGGCAAAATTACAAAAAAAGGCCGTCTCAGGAATTGAAACGGCCTTTCTAATTTAAAAGTAATGATCTTATTTTACTTTTTCGCTTAATTCTGCTCCTGGCTTGAAACGTACTACTTTCTTCTCAGCGATGTTTATTTCAGCACCGGTTTGAGGATTTCTACCTTTGCGAGCGCTACGTACGCTAGTAGAAAAAGTTCCGAAACCAACTAAGATTACTTTGTCGTTTGCCTTTAATGCATCTGTAGTTGCTTCGATGAAACTGTTTAAAGCTGTTTGTGCTTGGGTCTTGGTGATACCAGCATCTGCTGACATCTTTCCGATTAAATCTGACTTGTTCATATTTTGGATAATTTGGTTGTTAGTTGATTGGCTCAAAAGTATGAAACTCTTTGAGATTAGCAAACCGATTTTCTTCTGTTAGTACAAAATAATTATACACTTTTCACTAACAAATTGTAACCTTAGCGCAACGAAGAATTGATAACCATTTGATTTACAGCCAAATGCAAATAATCATTAGGAATTGATTTATTCCAAATAATTTTTGATTTATGGTAAAAATCCCCACGATTTGTGAGCATTTCTTGTAATTTTTCTCTGATTTCCACGAGGTTTTTCCCTTCAAAAAGTGGGCGTTCGTGGGGATTTGCGTGAATTCTTGTTTGAATGGTGCCTAAATCTATATTTAGAAATACGGTTATTCCCCTTTCTTGCATCCATTTCATATTGTCAGAATGTGCCGCTGTTCCACCGCCGCAAGCAATTATTACTTGCGTCATGGTCTCTGTACTTCTTAAAATTTCGGTTTCCTTTTCCCTGAAAGCAGCTTCTCCAAATTGATCAAAAAAATCTCGAACCGAGATTTGGAACTCATCCGTTATGCATTCATCCAAATCTAAGAAAGCCCAATTCATTTTTTGGGATAACCATTTTCCAATGGTGGTTTTTCCGGATGCAGGTAGTCCTACTAAAAATACTTTATCCATGTTTCAATCGGGGATCAATCCAAACATACAACCATTCTGTAAACTGATGGATGATAAAAAACAAACATGCTGTTAATAAAACAGCCCCCATAACCACTGGAAAATCACTTTGCTGAAGTGCTTCTATACTCACTTTGCCCATTCCCTTCCATTGGAAGATATACTCGGTAAAGAAGGAACCTGCTAGTAAACTGCTAAACCAGCCACCAATAGACGTAACAATCGGGTTCAATGCATTTGGGAATGCATGCCTCCATATGACCTTTTTATCTGACACTCCCTTAGCTTGGGCTGTTTTTATGAAATCTAATGTCAAAACATCCACCATGGTGTTTCTCGTGAGTTGAATAAACACGGCTAAAGGCCTTATTCCCAATGCAAGGGCAGGTAAAATCAAATGCGAAAGTTTCAAAATACGCTCTGAACCATCGGAATTTAATTCCAGCCAACTGCCTGTCATCGGTAAACCTGTGTATTCGCGGTAAACAAATCCAAATAACCAAGAAAAAAGCATGGCTGAAAAAAAGGAGGGCACTGAAATTCCAAGGGTTGAAAGAGCCACGATACCTCTATCCCAACGACTGTCTTTTCGAGATGCAGCCCATACCCCAAGAGGAATGCCTATTAATAAGGCTAAAAACATGGCCGCAAACGTGAGCAAAACCGTTCCAATAAAGGCTTCCCCCAAAAGATTATTGACAGGTAGTTTGGTTTGAAACGAGGTTCGTAAGTAAGGTAACTTTATGCCTAAAGCGTATTTCCCTAAATAGAGAAACTTTCCGTTCACAAAATTGGGAATTCGGTCTTTAGGATAAACAGAGATTACGCTGATGTCGTTAATATAGAGTAAGGCCTGTTTCCAAGTGGGTTGATCTAAGCCCAAATCGCGTACTATTGCATCTGTTGTGGCTTTATCAGTGCGCTGTCCGCTCAAGATTTGTTCGGGGCCTGGTAGTGCTTGAAATAAAAAAAAGACCACCAATACCAGGCCCAAAATTACAGAGCTGAAATATGCGATTTTGTTGCGTATTTTATTAATCTTCATTAATAATTATACCTTCGGTAAATGCCAATAATTCTGAAAAAACCGGTATGTTATGTCCGCTATACTTTTCTAAAACCCTACTTCCCTTAAAAAGATAGAAGGTTGGATTGTACCGCGCCATCGTCATTAGCATTTTTTGATCTGCAGCATACAATTCGAAAGGCAATTGATGTTCTTTGATAAATTCCTTACTTGGTTGCAGCGATGCCGAACTCAATGCATAAAAATCCCAACCCTGTTGTTTACCCAATTCATACAAGGTTATTACATCCTTAAGTGATGAGGTATTGGCTTCACTCAAAAAGGGCATAATAAAAACCATTTGGTAATTTTGGGATTGTAAGAAGCGATCTTTTATATCTTCACCGGTTACCATATTATATATAGCAAAATCGTGAATAGGCGATTTATACCCCTCCACAATTAATTGTCGGTCTTGTCGAATAAAGGTGTACCCTTTTTGTGCATAATCCGCATATTCCATGGTTGTAACCTTTACAGAATCATCACCTTTTTGCATAACGAAACGAATTTGAATGCTGTCTGTGGCGCGTTCACCTTGAGGAATATGATTCATGATATAGTTAATATCATTCCCCTTCTTGTAGGGTAAAAAGTCCCAAACAGGCAGGTAAAAATAGCAATAAACACCAAAACCGAAGGTAATTGCCGACAATCCACCCATAACCCAATGGCCTTTGTTTTGGATAAAAACGGGTCTATTGTGCTTCCATCCTAACATTAAAACGATCACACACCCCGATAAAATCAAATCCTTTTTGAAGGAAGTCCAAGGTTCTAATTTTAGAAAATCGCCAAAACAGCCACAATCGGTTACCTTATTATAGTAAGCGCTATAGCCCGTTAAGAATGTAAAGAACACGATCAATAGGGCCGTTGTAATTACAGTAATCCGAATTTCGTAACCCAATAATAATGCCAATCCTAAAATCACTTCCAAGCCGCAAAAGAAGATACTGAAATACAGCGAATACGATTTGCATGTTTTAAAAAAGGCGGTTAAAAAACCAGTCGACTTTACTAAGTGTTTGATATCAAAATCAATTGTGGTTTGAAATTCCGTCAAGGACTGTTGAGTCGAATCTAATGCAACGGACTTTTCAAGTATGCTGCTATTTGAGGATATCACAAACGCATGAATCTGCTTGGGAAGGGCTTTAAGCTTTTCAAAATGGGCACTTCGTCCTTCCATCCCGCCCCATTTAAAATCAACATCACACCCTTGTAAAGAATCAGTTTTAATATCAATTTGTACGTTTTTAACGTGATCGGAAGGATACAGAATGAAATTTTGCTGAATGCGTGTTTCAAAATCAAATTGCACCTTCAATTTTACCGAATCTTGCCTTTGGGCAACATCTTCGGCAAAAACATCAAAGTATTCATTGAGTTTGATAGAAAAACCCGAGGGGTCATTTAACTTTACTAAGCCGGAGAACACAAACAAGGCTCCGGTCAACAGTTTGGTTACATTAAAAAATAATTTCATTTTATTGCTCTGTTTGTCGGATCAGAGCAAATATAGCATAGTTGATGATATCTTGGTAATTGGCATCTGCGCCTTCGCTGGCCTGGGTGATGCCGTGATTGTCTTCAATTTGTTTAATTCGGGCCAATTTCACCAAAATCATATCCGTTAAACTGCTGATGCGCATTTCCCTCCAAACTTCTCCATAATCGCTATTTTTCAACATCATCAGGTCTTTGGTTTCAGTTATAGCGTCATGGTAAAATTGATTTAACAATTCCATTGAAGGCTCTTCTTCATTTTCTGAGGGAAATTTCAATTGAATCAGGGCCATTAACGAATAATTCACAATTCCCATAAATTCTCCCCTTATATCATCTCCTACATGGTTTTTTCCACTGGATTCAATATTGCGAATACGTTGGGCTTTTATAAGTATTTGATCGGTTAAACTGCTGGGTCGGAATAAACGCCACGACGGACCGTAATCTTTATTTTTCTTTTGGAAGATTTCCTTACAGTGGGAAACTACCGAATCGTATTGCACGGATGTAGTCGACATGAGCAACAAAGATATTAAGGTTCGTTGTTTTTTTTAGTTTCTCGACGTATATTTCAGGTAATGCAAACTTTTGAAGAGTTATTCCAATCATTAAATCAGGCGCAACAAAAAGCAGTTCAAACCATTGAGGGCCCTGTTATGGTAATCGCAGGACCAGGCACCGGAAAAACGCAGATTTTAGCCGCGCGAATTTTAAATATTCTGAAGCAAAGTGATACCAGACCTGAAAATATCTTATGCCTCACGTATACCGAAGCAGGTGCCACGGCCATGAGGCAACGATTAAGTGCTTTCATGGGTACTGATTCATACCGGGTAAATATTCATACGTTTCATAGTTTGTGCAATCGATTAATTTCAGAGCGACCTGATTTATATTCACGTCGTGAGTTGCGCGTAATCGACGATTTGGAAAAAGTCGAAATCTTCCAATCGATCATGGAATCACTTCCACATGATTCTGTAATTAAAGATTATGAATCGTATAATACCCATTTGAATTGGCAACTGAATCAAACCTGGAACGCCATGCGCGAATTGCAATTAAGTTCAGAGGAAATCGAATCCTACATTCAAAAACTGAAAGATCCTGAATTTTTCAAGGCATGTTTTCCGAAGGCGGTATATAGCCGCGCTACCAAAACCGCGAAAGCGGGCGATATCAAAGAAAAAGAGTATAACTTATTATTTTCCAGTTGGGAAAAACTCCTTGCCGCAGTGCATTTATATCCCGAGTATAAATCCAAAAAAGCCGCATTAGGGGTTTATGAATTCAGTGATATGATAGATTGGGTGCATGAAAAATTAAGCACCGACGAAGATTATAAAATGAGCGTTCAAGAACGCTTTCAGTTTGTATTGGTCGATGAATTTCAAGATACCTCCTACCAGCAAGGAGATATTTTGCGATTATTAACTGATTATTGGGGCGATCAAGCCAATTGCTTTGTGGTTGGAGACGATGATCAAAGCATTTACGCATTTCAAGGGGCTCGTATTGGCAACATGCTTGAATTCAAACAGCGCTATTACAATACTTTGCAAACCATAGTGCTCACGGACAATTATAGAAGTTCACAGGCTATTTTAGATGCTTCCTCAAGTCTCATTCGCAATAATACCTTGCGTTTGACCAACAGCGAAGTGGGATTATCTAAAGAATTGGAAAGTTCAGGCGCAAATCGCAATTTTGATCCATTAGAACCTCAAATTCACGCATATACGAATGAATTTCATGAAATTTTAGGGGTAACTCAAGACATAGAAACGCTCATCCAAAATGGAACGGCACCTCAAGACATTGCCATTTTATATCCCAAACATCGCTTTGCCGATGATTTTATAGCCTTGTTTAGAGAACGGAATATACCATTCGTTCTCAATCGAAAAATCAATATTTTAACTGAGCCTATCGTAGATTTACTCTTAACCTGGTTGGAATATTTGAATCGCGAGCTTCAAGAACCTAATAGCGGGGAATATTTACTTTATCCCTTACTAGCAAGTAATTTATATCAATTTAGGCCCATTGCTTTAAATCAGTTAAGCACCGATATTCAAGAGTATCGTATACAAAAACGCAAAGAAGCGGTTTACAGTGGTTACAGTTGGAGGGAACATTTACATGAAATTAAAAAAGGCAACATTGCGACTCCTTATTTAGAGGAAAAAGAAAAGAGCGCTTTAGTTACTTTGTTTGATTTTATCGAAAAATGGATAAAAAACACGGCATCGACGAATGTTGGGGATTTAGTGGCTCAGGTATTCTCAGAATTCGGATTTTTAGCGCTGGCGACTCAAAATCCCGATAGTCACTGGCTCCTGGAAGTACTTCATACCTTTACTTCACACGTTAACCAACAATGTGAGAGGTTTCCGTTTATAAAATTGAACGAATTGTTAAATCAAATAGAAACTTTACGTGCAGCAGGCATTGAAATTTCTCTTGAAAAACGAATTGGAAATAACAAAGGGATTCAACTTTATACGGCACACAGCTCTAAAGGATTGGAATTTGATCATGTATTTATAATTCGAGCCTTAGAAAAAGAATGGGGCGATGCTTCAGCCACTCAATATCCGTTCAAGATGAGAGAATTATTGGAGGCATTTCGAGGTCAAATCGAAAACTCCGAAGAGCTTTCCCAAGCCATGGAAGAACGCCGTCGATTGTTCTTTGTTGCCATAACACGAGCTAAAAAGAGCGTGCACATCTCCTATTTCACACAAAAACTTACGGAAAATAAAGATAGTTTAACGCCGAGCCAGTTTATCGGAGAAGTAAACCCTGAGTATTTCCAGAGCAATCCCAAAGCTAGGACCTTGCATGAAAAAGATTTAATTTGGGCACAGCATCAAATATTATTGCGCAAAGGGAAGCCTATATTGGAAGTTTCTGCTGAAGATTGGCTCGAAGAACGAATACAAAGATTTACTTTTTCGCCCTCCTCCATTCAAAGCATCTTAAAGTGTGGGGTTACTTTCTATTTTAATTATATCGTGCGGGTACCTTCAAGTCCAAGTGAATATTTATCATACGGAAATGCGATGCACGCATGTATGCGCTATTTAGTTGATATTCAAAGAGAAGAAAATAGGTGGCTGAATGTGGAAGAATGGAAGCAATATTTTGATTTCCAGATGCACCGTATGAAAGGAAGTTTCACTGAAAAACAATTCGAATCTCGATTGGAACAAGGTAGAAGTATTTTAGGCGTTCTTTTAGAATCCAAAAAAGAAGAATATTCGAAAAATTCCCATACCAAGACAGAGTACTCGATACAAACTGAAATTGACGGTGTTTTACTTAAGGGAAATATCGATAAGTTAATTATAGATGGAAGTCGAGCAATTATTGCTGATTACAAAACAGGAAAAGTTAAGAAAATAAGGGAAAAAAGTCGCTTAAGTAGTCGCTTTAAAGCGGGCGATATACCATCCGATTATTGGCTACAAGTAGGTATTTATGTTATGATGGTTAACGCAAATAAAGAATTGGGATTGTTTTGTGATAAAGGTGCTATAGAATCGTTAACGGAAAATGAGGAAGGTCAATTCGAAACCATCGAAATGTATTATAATGCGGAGCATACAGCTATTTTAAGGGAACTCATTAGAGCGGCTCAGGAGCGTTTAGAGAAACGTGACTTTTTAAACGGCTGCGGCAAGGATGGCTGTAGTTGGTGTGAATTTACCAAACAACAAGGGTGGGTAAAATATTTACCTACTGACGAATCGTTATAGTTGAAAAGAAAGATCGAGTTTGCGACAAGCTTTCTCGCAGCAAAGTTCTTCTGCGCGTTTGCGGCTTTTATTGACTTCAGTAAACCACAACTCTCCGTCTATATAAAGTGTAACGGTATGCTTACCATGCCGTGAATCGGCATCGGATTCTTGCTCCCATCTTAACTCTTTTTGATTTTTCTGTATCCATTTCATGAAAACGGCCTTATGACTAACGGTAGTTTTCATGAGCTTGTCCATATCTAAAAACTGTCCCATTAGGCGATGCCGTATGAACCACGAGACTTTTTTGTAACCACGATCGAGGTAGATAGCTCCAATTAAGGCTTCTAATGCGTTTCCCCCGATACTTTTTACTGCCGTATGGTTTTTTTGGAGCTCGGGTTTCATTTGAATGAATTCTACCAAACCCATTTTATGTGCCAAATCGCTTAATTGGTCGCGATTTACAATTCGGGTTCTCATTTCGGTAAGAAACCCTTCATCACGATAAGGAAAACGATTGAAAAGAATTTCAGCAACTATGGCATCTAGGATGGCATCGCCTAAAAATTCTAGGCGTTCGTTATTGGTAAATGAAATTTTATTTGCCTCTCGTGCTTCGCCTACAGAAGAATGTGTAAAGGCCTCTTTATAGATTTTAATTCTAATTGGACGCACACCGGTAAGTCGATAAATCGACGTACGCAAATGTTTATGTTTAGAGGAAAACAGCAATTGCCGTAATTAATCAACGTATTTTTTGAATATCACCGAAGCGTTATGCCCGCCAAATCCAAAAGTATTACTCAATGCGGCATTCACAGTTCTTTTTTGCGCCGTATGAAAGGTAAGATTCAATTTTGAATCTATTTCGGGATCGGGGGTTTGGTGATTGATCGTGGGGGGCACGATATCATGTTTTACTGCCATGACACACGCAACGGCTTCGATAGCCCCTGCCCCGCCTAATAGGTGCCCAGTTTGGGATTTTGTTGAACTGATATTTAGGTTGTAAATGTGTTCACCAAACACTTGGGTAATGGCTTTAATTTCAGCAATATCGCCCAATGGAGTTGAGGTTCCATGCACGTTAATGTAGTCGATTTCGCTCGCCGTCATGTGAGCGTCTTCTAACGCTTGGAACATCACATTTTTAGCTCCTAATCCTTCTGGATGTGGTGCGGTGAGGTGGTAGGCATCTGCGGTCATTCCACCGCCTACGATTTCAGCGTAAATTTTTGCACCACGCGCTTTGGCATGGTCTAAATCTTCGAGTATGAGAGAAGCACCACCCTCGCCCATAACAAAACCATCGCGATCTTTATCGAATGGCCTAGAGGCGGTTGAAAAATCATCGTTACGTTCGCTTAATGCTTTCATGTTACTGAATCCGCCCACTGCAGGTTCATTAACACAGGCTTCAGAACCACCAGCAACGATGGCATCTGCCTTACCCAAACGGATAAGATTAAACGCGTCGATTAACGAGTGTGTTGAAGATGCACAAGCCGAAACAGTACCATAATTGGGACCTCTAAGGTTGTGTTTAATGGAGATATAGCCGGCGGCTATATCAATGATCATTTTAGGAATAAAGAAGGGCGAAAAGCGTGGTGTACCTCCGCCCTTGGTGTAGGATACGACTTCTTCAAAGAAGGTGGAAAGACCACCAATTCCTGCGCCCCAAATAACCCCGATTCTGTCGAGATTTACAGGTTGTTGTAGGAGCCCACTATCGGCGATAGCTTCATCAGCACAAGCCATAGCATAATGGGTGAACGGATCCATTTTACGTGCTTCCTTACGATCCATAAAAGTTAGGGGATCGAAATTCTTGATTTCACAAGCAAACTTAACTTTATAAGCTTCCGGATCAAATCGCGTAATAAGATTAGCACCGCTGGTACCTTGTACGAGCGCATGCCAGTATTCTCCTAGTGTGTTACCGATTGGGGTTAATGCCCCCATACCTGTAACAACAACCCTTTTGAGTTGCATAAATTACTTTTTGTTTTCTTCGATGTATTGAACCGCTTCGCCTACCGTTTGAATTTTCTCAGCTTGATCGTCAGGAATGCTGATGTCGAATTCCTTTTCGAATTCCATGATTAATTCAACGGTATCCAAGGAGTCTGCACCTAAATCGTTGGTGAAGCTCGCCTCGGGAGTAACCTCTGATTCATCAACGCCCAACTTATCGACGATGATAGCTTGTACTTTTTCTGCAATTTCTGACATGATTCGTTTTATTTTTTGCGGTACAAAGAAACATTTTTTTCTTGAGATGCGAATGAAAATTTTATTTTTGTGTCTAAAATTGTCCGCAAAACGCTACAAATCGAAAACAATTTTGCACGGTAACGATTTCATTTACGTTGCCATACACTGCAATTTGCCACCTTATGAACTGGTTTGGCAAATTTCTCGTATGTCTTCCATCCAATTTGTTTGTGAGCCAAATCCTTTCAGATTTTCTAAATCTATTCCTCCCTCTGAACACATACTGTATTACTTTTCCGGCCAAGACAGCATTCCTAGAACTTGGCTTTTACAAAATCAGGGTACCGCAAATATTTTGACGTCCAGTAAACCCCAAGTGGATTATTGGTTAGTATGGGAAAACGATGAAGAAATTAAGGTAACTGATTTTTGGATTTCCTTACTCAAAGATAAAGGCCTCGCACAAATGGCGTATCTTTACCCCCAAGAACGAAGCCTTAAAATCACCTGGGGTTTCGATCTTCCTTACTTGATACCGAATAACAATGTATAAAGATAATTTTAATAAAACAAAAATTGTTGCCACCGTAGGTCCTGCAAGCTCTTCAATGGAGCAATTAGAAAAACTCATTCATGCAGGCGTAGATGTTTTCCGTTTGAACTTTTCGCATGGAGCCCATGAAATCCATGCTGCCGTGGCTGAAAACATTCGTGCGTTGAATAAAAAACTGGGCTGTCATGTGGCCATTTTGCAAGATTTACAAGGACCAAA
>CBFHXF010000018.1:0-14085 GCA_965659745.1 Bacteroidia bacterium | reverse complement strand
GTGGCTGAAAACATTCGTGCGTTGAATAAAAAACTGGGCTGTCATGTGGCCATTTTGCAAGATTTACAAGGACCAAAGCTGCGCATTGGAAAGGTAGATGGCGTAATTAATTTGGTTGCGGGTAATACCATCAGAGTGACCACTGTTCAACAAATTTCTACCGAAGAACTTCTTTCTGTTAGTTATGAAAGATTAGCCCAAGAGGCCAATATTGGTGATCGTATATTGTTAAATGATGGTAAATTAGAGTTGAAAATCACCCAAATAATCAGCGATTCTGAAATTGAAACTATAGTTGTAAACGGCGGTCCGCTTACTTCTAATAAAGGATTCAATCTACCCAACACCCAGATTTCGGCACCCTGCTTAACCGAAAAGGACTTAGAAGATTTGGCCTTTGGATTAGAGTTAGATGTCGATTGGATCGCGCTAAGTTTCGTTCGTAGAGCCGAAGATGTTATCGAATTAAAAAACTTAATTGCCGAAAAAGGCAAGCGCGCCAAGGTAATTGCCAAAATCGAAAAACCCGAAGCCGTTGAGAACTTTGATGAAATAGTAAAAGTAACCGACGCCGTGATGGTGGCACGCGGTGACTTAGGCGTAGAGGTACCGCTACAACGCGTTCCCCTAATACAAAAACATTTAGTAGACGTTTGCATCAAACACGCCAAACCCGTAATCATTGCTACTCAAATGATGGAAAGTATGATCGAAGACAGCATGCCAACGCGCGCAGAAATAACCGACGTAGCCAATGCCGTACTCGATGGAGCCGATGCCGTGATGCTATCTGCAGAAACCTCCGTAGGTAAATATCCCATTCGCGTGGTAGAAATCATGACGAGCATTATTACCGATATTGAGCAAGATAAACGTGTATATTACAAAGGCGAACGCCCACAGAATACATCTCCTTCTTTTGCCTCGGATGAGGTTTGTTTTACCGCAGTGAGAATGAGCGATCACCTAAACGCAACGGCTATTGTTGCCATGACCAAAAGTGGTTATACCGGATTTAAAGTGGCTAGCTATCGCCCAGAAGCCAGTATCTTCATATTTACCAATAACCCTACTCTGCTCTACACATTAAATTTAGTTTGGGGTGTAAGAGGATTTTATTACGATAAATATATCAGTACCGATCAAACTTTTGAAGATGTGATTGACATTCTGAAAGAAAACGGACATGTAAAGCCAGGAGATTATGTTATCAATAGTGCCAGCATGCCTTTGTTGAAAAAACAACGTACCAACACTATTAAAGTAACTCAGGTCGACTAATCGATTTTAATCACACATATAAAAAGAAAAAGGCCTAAACGGCCTTTTTCTTTTTATAAACAGGAACCGTACTACACGGCTCCCCAAACATCACCGATTGGGCAATATCGACTAATTTTTCCGTTACATATACATAAGCATAAGGACTTACCTCTTTATCCGAACACCCTTTTATTACCATCTTGGCATCTTCATATTGCGAAAAATCGATGTTTTGTAGAGATTTCAACCACAACTCGTTTTCTAACGACACGAGATTTCCAAAATGCACGCTTAACGCCACCCCCGAAAGTTTACTGCTTACCAACATATACGCCCACGTAGGAATAATGGCATCTATTGAACAACCCACCGCCACATGTTTGGATTCGTATTGCGACCAATCGTGCTCTTTAATCCAGGTTCTAAAATCTTTCTCTTTCAAAACCATTCCCATAAATAAGGTATCTTTTATATCTAGGTAGACCCGCTCTCCCTCGGGAAAATACAATTCCAAATTGAGGGTAACCAAGCCACTTTGAGCTACTTTGTTAATCAAGGAATCTTCCATAGAGCAAATTTAGGTTGAAACCCGGTAAAATTCCTCCCCTATTCCATAACTCCTCTATTAATCGTATCTTTGAATCAAATTCTTCGATGAACGCAAAGAAAGCGGCCATATCTTGTTTCTCCTTTTTGATTTTTTCTCTCGGGGGAAATTTATTCTCCCAGGACATTAAAGATAACATCGCACAGCTCGATGAAATTCCCAGATTTTACAACGCTTGGGCCAAACTATATGCCGAAGATCTATTTAGCACGGTTTATCCAGGTCAATCGACGCTCACCTTTGGCGGTTCACAAATGCTATCACCGAGCGCTTTTGCTTTAGAACTTAGGGGCGGTGTAATTTCCCGTTTCCCATCACGCATTGCCGAAGGCACCTACACCGCACTAGATTCGTTCAAAAATATATCCTATAACATCATAAATGCAGATAAAGCCCTTCGATTTAAGCAATACAATGAAATACTGACGCCAGAAGAAGAAATATTTTTTACGGTTTTCAATGATAACGGCGTTCCGCTTAATTCTACCAAAAACGGCTTAGATAGTGCCCGTTGGAGAATCCCTTCATTGAGTCAACTCGGACTTACAGAAAGAATAGCACCCCAAATAACTGCCACATTACGTTGGGCCCCTGGATATGCATTTGAAATGTCGGGTACTTATTTATTATACAATTCCGACCCGCTAACAACCAGTGAAAATGTCAGCCGTAACCGCAATCGTTTTTACCATGTAAACTTAGCACATGATATTCTATATTGGTTTCAACGCTATCATGTAAAGGGGTGGCACCTTACTCTTAATGCCGGCCTCTCCAATTGGAATCAAAGTATCAACCTAAATCCAGTTGCGGCTCCATTCCGCAATTATTCTGTCGAAAACACCAATGTTTCCTTTGTTTCCAACTTTACCCGTATCGATATTTTTAATAGAACTACTCAATATGGAATCAAAGTAGGTAAATCATGGCATGATGTTGAAATTTACGGAGGCATTGACTACTTGTTTTCCTTCGGTGGATTGAGTGATGATGGCTTTGTGAATGCCCGATTTGACGACGATAACGACGGATTTAATTTCCGTAGGTATAGAGAGTTTTTCTTTTCGGGAATTTCGAATCACAAATTGTATAATACCCATGTTGGGGCTATGTTGGGACAAAAAAGCATACGCATTTGCGCGCAATACAATATTTTAAACAACGGTACTCAACAAGCATCCGTTTGTGTGAAATACGTTTTCCATGATAATGAAAAGCACCCCTGGCAATTAGACAAACCTGAGGAAATGTTCTTTGACCCTACCAAAAAACAAATCAAAACCAAAACGGTTATCATGGTGCGTGAAGAAGTCGACGGAGATTACAAAGAACAAAAATAACGAACTCCCTTGTTGTTTGTACCCCAACGATACCCTATTCCTTCTTTAAATGAAGCTGCTTTTGTCCTGGATTTTGAACAGGGGCAATCTTAAGTAAATCCAAGCTTTTTAGCGTAAATCGCCAAACGGTATTGTAAAACTCAAATTCGGGAACTCCTTCTATATCTAAATCCAAAATAGAATAATCTTTATTAGAAGCCCATGTGCCTACGTATTTGGTTCCGTTTGCGTATACTTCCAAAGGACCGTCATAAAAGGTGCCTTTTCTGAGGAAGATATCGTGATTATCGTAGCTCGGTGTGAGGTTTTTTCCCGCAGAATCAACGGCTAAAATTACTTTTATCTTCTTATCTAAAACTAAGGCGGCAAACATTTGCTCCAAATACGCTTGACTGCCATTTGTATCCACCTTATTGGTATCGATTTGAGCTGTGTCTTGATTATCAGTAGGTTCTTTATCGCATGCAGGCAGAATACTAAGACCTACGATTACAGTAAAAACGGTTATAAATCGAACTAAATTGGTAACTCGCATATTCCAAAATTACACAATTAGGTTCAGAATCTCCAATTTATTTAATACTTGGGTACATAATTGGAATTGATAGGATATTTTCGGAATTTTGAAAGATGAAGTTATTTCGAATACTAGGCCTTTGGGCTTTATTGAGTTCTTCGAGTATGTTATCCGCACAAAAAATGCATTATACATTAAGCATCCCTCAACCCTCTAACCATTATGCTGAAATCTCACTATCGTTCTCTGCAGACGCTGCCGGCGATTATATTTTCAGCATGCCGGTCTGGACGCCAGGAAGTTATTTAGTAAGAGAATTCTCCAAAAGTGTAGAACAAATTTCTGCCCAATCGAATGAGAAAGCCCTGAAAGTCGAGAAATTGGAAAAGAATAGATGGAAGGTTCATGCCCCAAAAGGCATGCTGACAATCTACTACAAGGTATATTGTTTTGAATTTTCTGCCCGAACTACCTTTATAGACGCAGATCAGGCCTTATTAAATGGTGCCTCATTATTTATGTTTGTTGAAGGTTTGGAAAATCAAAGCGGCAAAGTAGATATCACGCTTCCTAAGGGCTGGAAATCCTATATTTCCTCCATGCAAGACCATGCATTTGCCGGGGGGGTAAGTTATACATTCGACAATTACGATATTTTAGTAGATTCACCCATTCAATTGGGAAATTTCGACACATTTGAGTTTGATGTGTTGGGAATTCCGCATTATGTGGCTATGGTAGGTCCCCATAATGCAGATATAAACCTATTAAAAGGCGATATGCAACGCATGTGCAGAACTATGGCCGGCATTGTTGGTGAATTTCCCAAAGATATTAAGCCTTACAAATACGTGTTCATCGTTCAGAATGTTCAGGCCGGTGGCGGCGGAATCGAGCACCTTAATAGCACCGTTCTGGTTATGCCCAGATTCAATTATAGCAATACCGGACGTTATCGCGGATTTTTAAGTTTAGTGGCCCATGAATATTTTCATTTATGGAACGTAAAACGCATCCGACCAATTGCATTAGGTCCCTTTGATTATCACAAAGAAAATTATACGAAATCTTTGTGGATTGCCGAAGGTATTACCTCTTACTATGATGAATTGGCACTTCTACGTGCCGGGTTAGTAGATCGCAATCACTTTTTACGTGTTTTGGGAAGTTATATCAATGGACAAGAAAATCGACCTGGTAAAGACTATGCCAGTTTGCACGATGTGAGCTTAGATGCCTGGATTAAGGAATACAGACCCAATGAAAATTCGAAAAATACAGGGTATTCGTACTATTCAAAAGGATTTGTTATTGCCGCACTTTTAGACGCTAAAATTTGTCAAACTACCGGCGGGAAAAAGTCCTTAGACGATGTATTTAAGAAATTATGGAGCGACTTTTATGGGGCTAAAAAACTTGGACCTATTGGTACGGGATTTACAGAGGAAGAATTCATTATGGTGTGCAACGAAGTGGCAGGGGAACGTTTAAACGATTTCTTTACTATTTGGTTGGAAACAACCCAAACCCCAGACTACAAAGCCATTTTTGAAGGGTTTAAAGATATTGGAGTAAGCCAAGAGGTGCGTTATCCGATTTCCTTTAATCTTCAAACACGAATGGAAAACGGGAAAACCATCGTTACTTTTATTCACCGCGATGGAACCGCCGAAGCCCTTGGAATAAATGTAAATGACGAATTGATTTCCATCAACGGATACCGCATTAATGATAATCTAGAAGAGCTATCGGCTCAGTTAGGCTATCCAAAGGATTTAGATATTTGGGTTTCTAGAAATGGTTTGATGTATAATTTGAAAGGCACTCATGTCTCTGTACCTGAGTTTCAGTGGTCTGTGTTTTTAAGGGGAAAAGCAATGACCGATTCCGAAGAGTTTTGGAATCAAAAACACCCTTTACAACATTGGCTTAGAAATACATTGTAATGGTAGTTAACCATTCCGATTTATCCGAATTTATCAAAGCGGTATTCCTGAAAAAAGGAATGTCAATGCAGCATGCTGAAATCTGTGCAGATGTTTTAAGTTTTGCGGATTTAAGAGGTATAGACAGTCATGGTGTTGCTCGTCTTTCGGGGTATCTCCGTTTGATTGATGCGAGAAGAATCAATATCAATCCGGTGTTCAAATGGGAACATCGCAAAAAAACACAAATTAGATTGGATGCAGATGGCAGTATTGGCTTGGTCTCGGCCCATTATGCCATGCAAGAATGTATTAAAATCACGCATGATTATGGAACCGCATGGTCTGGAATTTTCAATTCCAATCATTTTGGAGTGGCCGCACATCATGCCATGCAGGGTTTTCCTCATAACTATATTGGCCTTGCTATGACCAATGCGAGTCCGTTGGTGGTTCCTGCCAATGGAGTAGAACGGATGTTAGGTACCAATCCGATATGTGTCGCTATTCCGGGCAAAAACGGTCGCTCTTTCGTTTTAGACATGGCCACCTCAACAGCTGCAAATGGCAAATTAGAAATTGCACAACGCAGTAAAAAACCAATTCCTGAAGGTTGGGCAATAAATGTGGATGGCATAGCAAGTACCGACCCAAAAGTACTGAGCGAAAAAGGAGCCTTGCTTCCATTAGGAAGCGACGCCGAACACGGCATTCATAAGGGATATGGCCTAGGCGCTTGGGTAGATATTTTCAGTGCGGTGCTTACGGGTGGCAGTTGGGGTCCTTGGGCACCTCCATTTGTGTCGTTTTTACAACCCAAAATAGATGCACCGGGTAAAGGTCTCGGTCATTTTGTAGGCTGTTGGGACATGGATGGATTCAATGATTTAGAAGAAACTCAAAATCAACTGGATGCTTGGATCGATCGATTTAAATCGAGTCAGGCCCTTCCCAATTCGGAGGTTTTGATACCCGGCGAACCCGAACTCAAAATGCAAAACGAACGGCTTCAAAATGGAATTCCTATCGGATCAGAAGTTTGGGAAGACTTAATGAACATTAGTGAAGAGTTGAATGTTAAATTGTAAATAGAAATGGAAAAGCAACAACGCAACAAACTTATCGTAGGATTAGGTTTTATAGGCTTGATAACCGGTATTTCGATTTGGGCTTATTTTGCTATTTTGGTTCCAAACCGCGAATATCACAACAAAACGGGGAAGAAATTTTCGCAAAAATTGCAATATAAAACGCGTTACAATCCCGATTACATCGATTCCATGTTACGGGTAAAAGAAGAGGCAAAGAAATTAAAAAAGCAGGATTGAGAATCCTGCTTTTTTAATTGTCGTAAGTGTCCGATTTATTATTGAACGAAACCAGTCATTTTATTTTTTGGGCTTTAAGCAAACCATTCTTGCAGTTTTTCCTGCATGAACTCGGTATCGCTAATTTTATCTTCAATACCTTCTGAAATGATATAATCCAAAAAACGGCTGTTCTTATCGCCCGCTAAAAGGGCATCTCGATAGCCATCATTAGAGAAAGTAACCCGCTCGTATTGGGTTCTATATAATCCGGGATATTGATCTACCAACATTTTTTCTATGCGCTTCTTGTTTAAAAACTCTGGCAATCCCACTAAATCTCTCATTTCGATAAAGTTCTGTAACGCAAGGTCTGCGATGGCATCGGCGTTCGGTTTTCTACTCTTTTGATAGGCGTCTAATATGTGAGTCCAATTTCCCCCGAAAGATTCAATACAATCATCCAAAACCACACAGTCTTCGAAGGAGCAATTCATGCCTTGTCCGTAGAAAGGAACGATAGCATGCGCGGCATCGCCCATTAAAGCCGACTTATTCTTTACCCAAGGATACGTGCGCATGGTGGCCAAATGCGAAACCGGATTATTCTTAAAATCTTCTATCAAATTGGGCATTAATGGAATGGCATCTTTGAAATACGTTTCGAAAAATTGCATGATTTCGGATTCTGTATTCAGATGTTCAAAACTCACATCGCCTTGATAGGGTAAAAATAAGGTACATGTAAAATTGCCGCCGGGATTAGGCAAGGCAATCATCATAAACGAACTGCGGGGCCAAATATGAAGGGCCTTTTCTTCCATTTGGAATTGGCCATTGGTACCCGGTACAATTTCTAATTCTTTATAGCCGTGCGACTCATAATTCTGTGAAAAATTATGTCGAGGGTTCCGAATCATGGCGTCTCTAACAGCAGAGAAAGCACCATCGGTAGCCAAGAAAACGTCGCCATTTACGGTAATCTCTTCTCCTTTATCATTCACAAAGGTGGCTTTATTATTATCTAAATCCATGTGTGTACACCGGTGGTTGAAATACATATGAATATTAGGATAGGCATCTGCTAATTGAAGCAATCGGATGTTCAATTCGCCTCGGGATACCGAGTAAATTGCCTGATCGTCGCGTCCGTAGGCTTGGTATTGTAAAGCGCCTTCGGGACTGTGCATCATGCGACCGAACATGGGAATGGAAATCTTTAAAATATCATCTACCAGTCCTACTTTTTCTAATGCGGTAATGCCTCGAGTTGAAAGTGCGAGATTGATACTTCTTCCCCCGATATAATTACCTTGGCGCATGTCGTCGCGTCTTTCATAAAGGTGCACCTCATACCCTCTTTTGGCTAAGTAAATCGACATTAAACTACCGGCGAGTCCACCGCCAACCAAAATCATTTTTTCTGCCATAGTCACAAAGTTATGGTTTCCTTGAAAATTAATATCATTTTTGCTGTGATAGATGCGGATATTCCGAATGCCCATATGGCTACACCAATTGTACCCAAATTATATTTGGAAAATTCCCACTCAGGAGCGCGTCGTATATTTAAGTTTTGACGATGGTCCTGATGCGGAAGTCACCCCCTTTGTCTTAGATTTATTAGCTAAATACAACGCGAAAGCTACGTTCTTCTGTGTAGGGGAAAATATACAGCGCAATCCGGGCTTAGTAAAAACCCTATTAAACCAGGGACACCAAATCGGAAATCACACGCACAATCATATCAAAGGATGGGCCACCGATAATGATTTTTATTTCCAAAATATCGAGGTTTGTCAACAACATATTGGACCTATTTCAGAATTCCCGCTTTTTAGGCCACCCTATGGCAGGATGACCTCTCCGCAAGGCGATCGGATTCTCGAAATGGGGTATCACTGCATTATGTGGGATATTTTGAGTCATGATTACGACAAACGATTGAACCTACAAAGGGCGCTGCGCCGTATTGTAGGGAAGTCGCGTGAGGGCAGTATTGTGGTTTTCCACGACAGCCAAAAAGCCAAAAATCAGCTCCATATTTTATTGCCTCAATACCTGCAACAAATGAGCGATCGCGGTTATCGTTTTGAATTGATTCCCACACCAAAAAATCCAATTGCATCCAATTAAATGATATTTTTTATTTTAATTCCGGCGTTATATTTACTCGTTCAAACCTGGCAATTAAGCGTCCTTTTTCGTTATAAATCGCGTGGTTTACAGATTTATGAGGCAGAAGAATTACCGGATGTTAGCATTTGGGTTGCCTGTCGCAATGAAGAAAAAAACATCCGTGCCTGTATTGATTCTTTATTAAATCTTAATTATCCGAGCCATAAAATACAAATCTTAATAGGCAACGATCAAAGTACCGATGCCACCCGAGACATTGCCTTAGAATTTGCTCAAAAACATGCCAATATTAAAGTGATTGACGTGGTAGACAACGATTCGGGGTTGAAGGCCAAGGCGCGGGTAATGGCACAATTGGATGTTCATGCCACCGGCGATTTCTATCTTATAACCGATGCCGATGTGCGGGTAAAGCCCAATTGGATACAAGGTTTATTGAGTAATATGGACCCGGAAATGGGCGTGTGTAGCGGCACTACAATGGTGCGCTCGAACGGAATTGACGGTTGGCTTCAAGAAATTGATTGGGCCTATTTCATGGGTTTGCTCAATGTAATTTCCTATTCTGGGGTGCCTGCAACTGCCGTGGGTAACAATATGATTATCCGAAAAGAGGCGTATTGGCAAACCGGTGGTTACAGTCAAATTCAATTTTCCATCACCGAAGATTACAAACTTTACAGCGAAGTATGTGCCAAAGGTTGGAAATGGAATAATATCATGAATGGAGATGTGCTTGCATTTTCAGAAAAAACGGAAGGATTTGGCAACTTGTTACACCAAAGAAAACGTTGGCTTTCCGGAGGAAAAGAACTTCCGTGGTATTGGTGGATTTTATTTGGAATTTACGGTGGATTCTATTTTGTAATCCCTTTACTTTCTCTTTATTTCTTGTGGGAAGCCCAATACACAGCGCTCTCTTATTTAGGATTGTTGTGGGGATTAAAATTTGCATTTCAATCTTTACAGATTCATAAAATTTTTCGATTGGTAAACGAAAAGACGCCCCATTTGGGACGTCTTCTTATTTATGAATTTTACCTCTTTGCGGTGACTACTTTTACGGCACTATTTTTTGTATTACCGGTTAAAACTAAGTGGAAAAATCGATCTTATAAGGTTTGATCGAACTCGTTTACACCATGGTGTAACATCAAACGCTCGCGCCAAACCCCATGGCCTGTTTGAATATTGGCATTCAAATCACTCATGATACTGTAAATTCCAAAATAGGTTCGATTTACATACAAGGCATGTTTGCTACCTCGCGGTTGTGTGGGCCTGCGCACTTCCGGAATTTGGTATATCTCCTCTCCCATTGCATAGATTTCATCTAAAAATGAGTCCGTAAAATGGAACGTTTCAGAGCGAAAAGGACGCGACAACAACGTGGTCATTTTTAAAAATGCCTCTGTCAACTCTGCCTCAACAGCTTTTGAATCACCCGGAAATATAATCTCGATTGATCTTAGTAGTTCATCTATTAGGGGTTTATTTGCTTGGACTTCCTCAATAAGTAAAGGGAAATAACTCAAATAGAAATCTTCAGGTACCACTTTAACACATCCAAAATCAATTACGCCAACTTTACCTTGATCGTCGAATAAAAAGTTTCCTGGATGCGGATCCGCATGGATGGCTTTTTCTTCATGTAATTGGTATTCGTAAAAGTCCCATAAAGCTTGAGCTACGCTATTCTTTTCCTCTTGACTTGGATTGGTTTCGAGGTATTCTTTGAGGTGTTTTCCTCTGATATAATCCATCACCAATACCTTATTGTTGCTGTATTCTGGATAATATTTAGGAAAATATACGCTTTCCAAATGCGCACAGGCTTGTGCAATTTGGGTACCTCTTTGTAATTCTAATTCGTATTGGGTTTCTTCCAAGAGTTTTTCCTCTACCTCTTCGAAGTATTTTTTCATTTCTTTCTCCGACAAACCAAACATGGCATTGGCCACAGGTTTTACCAAACGCAAATCACTTTTGATCGAGTCAGAAACCCCAGGATATTGTATTTTGATGGCAAATTCTTTGTCGCCTTTTCGCGCTAGATGCACTTGTCCGATACTGGCTGCGGCTAATGATTTACTATCGAAAAAGTCGAAATCTTCAGTAGGATATCTTCCGGTAGCGGATTTGTATGTTTTTATTACGAGCGGTCCAGACATTGGAGGCGCTGAATATTGCGACATGGCAAATTTGTCGGTATAGGCCCTCGGCAACAGGTTTTTATCCATGCTAAGCATTTGGGCTACCTTGAGGGCGCTTCCTTTTAAATTGCTCAGTGAATCATAGATGTCTTCTGCATTGTCTTGGTGTAAGGTATCTCGGTCGTCGTTACCCGTTATACTTTTCTTTGCGTAATATTTCAGATAATTGGTGCCAATTTTAGCACCGGTACCTACTAATTTGGCCGCGCGGCCAATTTTGGAACTCGTTATATTATTTTGAGAATCCATCTATTTCTGTGACAATAAAAACTTACCTAAATCAATGGCTTTCTTTAATGTTTGGTTTCCCATTAGTTCAAATGATAGCGTAAATACTTTTTCGATACATGCATCGGTTTTCTCAAAGCCCTTGCTGCGGTCGTTCAGCCAGAAATGGAATACGAATAAAACATTAGCAAACAGCGCATTTTGATTCAATTTGCCGGTAGTTTTATCAATTGGAGCGATTCCGGTTTCCATTTGATCTAAATTGAGGGAATCTACATATTGGGTAAACGTATGTCTGAATTCATTAATGCCCTTGATGTTATCGGTAGGCTTAGACCAGTTTTTATAGGCAATTAGAAAATAACTGCGTTGCTGTTTAAGCTGTTCTACGAATGCATATAATACCGAGAGTAATTTATCGGTAGAAGGAGCTTCTTGATAAAACGATTGGGCTTCAAGCGCATTTATCGTTATTAACCACATTTCGGAAAGTATGGCTTCTTTAACGGACTCTAAATCGGGGAATTCTTCATAGAATTCGGCTTCTTTGATGCTCAATTCCTCACAAAAACGAAACACGCTTTGTGGTTCTTTTTCTTGGGTGTTAACCACTTTCATGTAGTGGTTGAGGATTTCTGTTCTCATTATGTATAGAAATAACACTTTATTATGCGAAAAGTTTAGGGAATTTGACAAAGTGTTTTTACTTTGTAACACGAAGTATGCAAAGCATTCAAGACGATTACAATACCCAACGCTCCCCTTTGAGCATTGCGGAGTATGGAAGAACCATTCAAGAATACGTTGCCCATATCCAAACGCTGGCCTCTAAAGAAGAACGCACCAAATGGGTATACCAATTGGTGAACATCATGGGAACTTTAAATCCTCAAATAAAGTTACAATCTGACTATCAGTCAGTTCTATGGGGCCATATTTATCAGATAAGTGGTTATTCATTAGATGTTGATTCTCCTTATCCCCTTCCCACGGAAGATAAAAAAACCGAAAAGCCCGATCGCATTCACTATTCAGATACGGGTATACGGTTTCGTTTTTACGGGAGAAACCTTCAAAATATGATTGATAAAGTTACCGAAATCGAGGATGAGAACTTACGTCAAGATTTGGTCAACTTAATTGCTTCCTTCATGTTTAACAGCTGTAAAATTTGGAACGATGAAAATCTCACCAACGAAGTCATTGCAGAGCATCTTTCTATTTTATCGAAAGGCAAATTGAAATTATCGGGCGATGAAATTACGGTAACCGCCGATGCGAGCAGTCATTTCACACCCAAGCGCAGTTTTAGCAATTCGAATAACAATCGAAATAACTTCAACCGCAAAAACAATAATAATAACAACAAAAACAACTTTAACAAAAACAAGCGGCACCGCCGTTTTTAATATTCTACCATGTCTTATTTTGAAATCGAAGGCGGTCATTCCCTAAGAGGTGAAATCACTCCACAAGGAGCCAAAAACGAAGCATTACAAATATTATGTGCCGTTTTACTCAGTGCCGATCCCATCCGAATTTCTAATATCCCAGAAATTCGAGATGTATTGAAATTGATTGATTTACTCGGAAATTTAGGGGTTAAAGTCAATAGAATTGCCAAGGGCGATTACGAATTTCAATCTGATGCAGTAGACTTAGACTTTTTAGATTCTCCAGAATTTAAAATACAAGGGGCTGCTTTGAGAGGTTCTATTATGATTGTAGGACCCTTATTGGCTCGCTTTGGAAAAGGCTATATTCCGAGTCCCGGAGGCGATAAGATTGGTCGCCGCAGGTTAGATACTCATTTTGAAGGATTCATAAAGCTTGGGGCAAAATTTGAATATTTAGCAGAAGAAAGTTTCTACCGGGTTCATGCCCAAACCCTCACGGGAACGTTCATGCATTTAGATGAGGCCTCGGTTACGGGTACCGCGAATATTTTAATGGCAGCGGTATTGGCAAATGGCGAAACCACCATTTATAATGCGGCTTGCGAACCTTATTTACAACAACTATGCAATATGTTGGTGTCTATGGGGGCTAAAATTAGCGGTATTGGAAGCAACAAGCTGGTGATTCAAGGCGTAAGTAGTCTTAGCGGGTGTGAACACCGTTGTTTGCCTGATATGATTGAAATAGGATCATTTATTGGTATGGCGGCTATTACTCAAAGTGAAATCACCTTGAAAAATTGTCGTATCGATCAATTGGGAATTATTCCGCGCACATTCCAGCGTTTAGGCATACAAATGGAGTTTCGCGGCGATGATATATACATCCCTCAAAACGACCACTATGAAATAGACAGTTTCATAGATGGTTCGATACTTACCGTTTCTGACCAAATTTGGCCTGGATTTACTCCCGATTTGATTTCGATTGCACTGGTTACAGCTACCCAAGCTAGAGGAACGGTTTTAATCCATCAAAAAATGTTTGAGAGTCGCTTGTTCTTCGTCGACAATCTCATAGATATGGGCGCACAGATAATTTTATGTGATCCGCACCGCGCAACCGTTATTGGCTTGGATCGTAAAACC
>CBFHXF010000017.1:0-36706 GCA_965659745.1 Bacteroidia bacterium | reverse complement strand
GCATCTCGTAACAATTCAAAAGGACTGCTGCCTATTTTTACCCCTTGAAATTCGAGGCCTAATAACATAGAACTAAGCGCTACCTGTCCGAAGGCTACTACGGCCATTACAGGACTCTCCCATTTCTTGGAGTTTTTAATAAGTACTACGCCGATTATTGCATTCCAAAAAATCCACAGCAAAAAACTACCTTCCTGGCCTTCCCAAAAACAAGAAATCATGTAATATACGGGAAGTGAGTTACTGGAGTGACGCCATGCGTAATAGTATTCGTACCTATGGAAGAATATAATGGCGAATAAAACCGAGAAAATGGAAATTACTGAAAATAAATGCAGATAATAACTTTTTCGGGCAGCCAATTGGAATGCCACATTACCTGATTTTTCATGTTTAAAATAAAAAATCATCGAGGCTATGGCACTCAAAAAAGTAAGTATAATGAAAGTTTGTCCTAAATTACCCAACCATAACCACTCATTTTTAAAGGTAATTACGTTTTGGGAAATCGACGTTGCTTGTAAAAGGCTATTCACGTTTTTAGATTATAAAGATCGGGGTATTTCGGAGGGATGTTCTTTAACTGGAGCGTCTTCATATTTAGAAGGACATTTACTTAAAATGGCTTCAGCATGAAAATAATCGCCTTTATGTCGGCCGGTTAATACTATTTTTTCAGTTCGCTCTAAATCTTGAGGTTTTGGTTGAAGAAATATGATACGCGATTCATTACCGAGTGAGTCTTGTGCCCAAAATTCTAAATGATTGGGGTCGACTTCGGGTTGGTAATTAATAGGTTTGGATTTATTGAGCTGACAAACCACATGAACTTGTTTCGAATAATTGTTTTGACTGAGCTCGATGGCTTCGGAAAAGGAAACATATTTTGTTGTATTTCCGTAAAGACTCACAACAGCGGCCACACCAAGTCCCGCTATGATGATTAATGCGATGTGTAGAGGTTTCATTTTTGATTGGCCTCTAAATTACTTATTTTCTTATTCAAGATCAGCCCATAAACAACCAATCCCAATAAAATAACGACTAAAACACCTATCACCACGTGATATTTGGCATTCGTGGCTAAAAATGCGGCTGCCTGATTGGAAATGGTATTTGAGGATTCCGGTTCAGCGGAAAGAGAGGCAGTTGTGAATAGCGTTAGGTAAATGAGGGCAAAGAATCTTATGTTTTTCATTCGTTTTCTAAGTCTAATTGTTTTTGGTGGAGTCGCTCTATTCTAAATCGCAAAATAGAAATGAAGCTAAATATAGCAATCCATCCCAATATCGCCGGATAGAAATACATGCGAAGTGTATTGTCTAAATCGTAATTGTTAAAACCAACAGATCCACCGGTACCTGGGTGTAAGGAGTTATCTGCCAACTTAGGCATTATGGCAATTAATGCCATGAATATGGGAAAAATGAGCACGTTATAAACTGAGGAAATTCGGGCTTTTTGATATTCGTCTTTAATGGAGGCCCGCAAGACCAAATAAGCAAAATACATAAACATACCAATGGCAACGCCATTGAGCTTCGGATCATCTGCAGGCCACCAACTTTGCCAAGTAACCCGAGCCCAAATAGAACCTGTAATACAACCTAAAATTCCATTTAAAATACCAACATGCAGAAAACTCATGGAAATCCAATCGTCAGAAATATTCCCAAAGCGTAAATATCGAATAGAATAATACATGGAAACCGCTAATAAGAACATCATACTGAACCACATGGGTACATGATACAGCAGATTTCTGATGCTTTCGTTCAATACGATTCTATTGGGAAATCCTTTTTGAACCTCATCGATGATATGGGTAGCGTTTAAATATTCAGTTTGGGCAAGGTAGTTGGAAACAGAATCATTGGGATTCTTTTCTATCCATAAAGCACTGGCTAGAAATAGCCAAACAAAGGAGTCTTGATTTTTGAAACTGCCCCTTACAAAAGCATCGGCATAACCCGATTGTTGATTGCCTAATTGAACTTTGAACCGGGCGTTTACCCAATTATTTGAAATATTAACCGATTCACTCTTCCAAAGTTTTCCTTCTTTACTCAAGTATACTTCTAGAATATTAAGTTCTTGAACAGGATTGTAAATTTCGAATGAAGCAGAATCTAATTCCAGTGAATTGATTTTGAATTTATTAGTTCCTGATACGCCTGTTTTTAAGGGCGTGATCAATCCACCAATGAGGGTATAAACGACAACCGCAGCCCCAAAAATCAATAACCATTTGGAATTCTTTATTACCTTATCATTCATGCCTTCGATTGCTTTCTGCGATGTAATTCTTTAGTTATCAGTCCTAACTCCCGTCCCATTTGTCCGGCCATACCTGAATTTTCTTGTGCCCTTCGTGTCAAATAAGGAATTACCGCACTAACCGGCCCATAAGGCACATATTTGGCCACATTGTAACCATGATGCGATAAATTGAAGCTAATATGATCGCTCATTCCCAATAATTGAGAGAAAAATACCCGATTATCATTGGCTTCAAGTTTGTGTTTCTTCATCAATTCAACTCCTTTTAGTGAACTCAATTCATTATGCGTTCCAATGCAGATTGCGACTCTATTGATATTTTCGATACACAATGCTACGGCTGAATCGTAATCCTGATCAGAAGCGGCTTTATTAGGCTGGATGGGATCGGCATAACCCTTTTCTTGGGCTCTCTTACGTTCTTTTTCCATGTATGCACCACGAACTAACTTAAATCCTAAGAAATGCTGGGTTGTTTCTAATTGTTCTTTTAAATAAGCTAGGCGATCGTGGCGGTACATTTGAAGCGTATTATAAATAATCGCTTTTTCGCGATTGAATTTTAACATGGCTTCTTCGGCTAAAGCATCAATAGCGCCTTGTAACCAAGTTTCTTCTGCATCAATAAACAATCGCACATCATGTTTAGAAGCTGCCTCACATACTTCAAAAAAACGAGCCCTGCCCTTTTCCCAATTTGACTTTTCGATTTCCGTCAATTCTTGCTTGTATGTGATTTTTTCTAAAATATCACTTTCCACAATTCCGGTTACTTTAAATACGGAGAAGGGAATTTGTGTATTCCCTTGGGCTCTTACAATAGTGGCAATTATTTCCTTAGCTGTATGGTTGAATGCCGATGCTTCTTCCGCTCCTTCTACGGAATAGTCTAAAATCGTACCAATTCGAGATTCTCCTAGCTTTTTTATCGTTGCATCACATTCTGCAATGGTTTCCCCGCCACAAAACTGTTCAAATATGGTGGCCTTTATAATTCCCTTCAAGCCAAGATTTACGGTTAATTTGGCTAAGGTAGGCCCTAAGGTTAAGGTTAAGGGATAATCAAATGACTTAAACAACCATGAAGCCTTGCGCAATGCGGCATTGGACTTGCTTTTGAAAGCTACCTCGGTGTTTTCAAAAGACAGATGGGAATGACTGCTCATCATAAAGCTACAAAATAACGTCAAATCCTCGAGAGCAAAAAGAAAATCATCGACTAGGGCAGCCGTAATTTGAGTTTTTCGACGGCCTCTTGCAATAATGGATGCTTTTCAAGCAAAAAGTTCAATTTTTCGGCATCAGTGTAGGGCTTTCTGCTCGTTTCTAATGCTTCCTCAAATTCAAAGCTGAATTTACTAATAGCACTATTTGTTAATCCTCTGAGTTCACGAAGAATATCCGGCCGCAATTCCTCTAAGAACGATTCTTGCATTTTTCCTGTGACCACAAAAATCAAGGTATCGGTTTCTATTTTTGACCTGATTGATTTTAGTAGCGTTCCAATCCGCATTCCAAAACAATCTGCAAGTTTTAATCGCAAAGTATCGGCATCCAACGTAATTTCAGAAATAATCTCCTTTGTAGAAGTAACCCGTGTCTCTTGAGTACTTTCGACATTATTTACAATTGTCGTGCTTTCCGCTGTTTCCTTGGAATTGCTTTCTAAGGACTTGTTTTTCTGTTGTTTAAAGGCATTTCGATCCAAAACACCCAATCTTGTGCTGCTTACTTTCGTACTAACGTCTTCTTTTATACTAGGCGCAGGAATCCGTTCTGCCACCACAGAAGCACTCGAACTTTTATCAGCAACAACGGTTTTGCTAGAAGTAGGATTACTTAATTTTTTTTTTACTTCCTCAAGAGTGGGAATTTCAGCAATGAATTGGGAGATATGACACAACTTTATGAGGGCGAGCTCAATGAGCAGTCTTGGATTTCGAGATGATTTATAACGTTCATCTGCTTCGTTTAAAAGATTAAGCGCATTCAACAAGAAACCCATACCAAGTCCTTTAGATTGCTCTTGGTATTTCACCTTAAATACATCTGCAACATCTAGGAGTTTATTGGTTTCAGGAGACTTACTCACCATTAGATTTCTAATATGATCGGCATAACCTCCCAAAATTAAAGAACCATCAAATCCTTGATTCAATATTTCGTTTACGGTTAAGAGTGTTTGCGTTACATTGGCATTTACCGCATATTCAGTAAGTTTGAAAAAGGTATCCATATCGAGTATACTCAACATTTCAACTGCTTTTTCATACGTTACAGCGCCACCCGAAAAACTGATTAATTGGTCAAACATACTCAAAGCATCGCGCAATCCACCATCGGCTTTTTGGGCGATTAAATGCAAGACCGATTCTTCGATATCCACTCCTTCTTGCTTTGCAATTTGAGCCAAATGTTCTACCATATCCTTTATTTGGATACGGTTGAAATTGAATACCTGACAGCGACTTAAAATAGTGGGTAATATTTTATGTCTTTCCGTAGTAGCCAAAATAAAGATAGCATAACTAGGAGGTTCTTCCAATGTTTTCAAGAAGGCATTAAAAGCGGCCGTACTCAACATATGAACCTCATCTATTATATAAACCTTGTATTTTCCTACTTGGGGTGGAATTCGTACTTGGTCAATAAGGTTTCTAATATCGTCTACGGCGTTATTGGAGGCTGCATCTAGCTCAAAAACATTAAAAGCAAAATCAGAATTGGGATCTTCTCCGTTTTGGGAATTGATTACCTTAGCTAAAATTCGCGCACAGGTTGTTTTTCCAACTCCTCGAGGACCCGTAAACAAAAAGGCCTGAGCCAATTTATTTTGGGTAATTTCATGCATGAGCGTTTCAGCCACATGCTTCTGTCCCACTACATCATCAAATGTTTTGGGTCTGTATTTGCGGGCGGAAACAATAAACGGTTGCACATTGCAAATTAACCGCTTTGTCTTCAATCCTTCAATTAAAACTTTTCAACTTTAGCAATTCACATTTGTTGCGAGATGATAAAATTGGCGTTATTTTGCAGTACCATGAACATAGGAGATTCTCTTATTCCGTTTAATTTGCCTTCAACCTCTGGCAATACTGTGAGCAGCTACGATTATGCTGAAAAATTTGCATTTCTGATTTTCGTAACCTGTAATCATTGTCCTTATTCTCAGGCCTACTGGTCTCGTTTGGTGAAATTAGCACAGAAATATGAAGAGGATAACTTAGGAATGGTTGCCCTTTGTGGCAACGATGTAAATAAATATCCTCAAGATAGCTTCGAGAATATGAAGGCTCTTCATGAACAAATGAATTTACCTTTTGAATATTTGCATGACGAAAGTCAGGAAGTATTAAAATCACTAGGCGCTACTCGAACGCCAGAGGTATTTTTATTCAATCAACGCCGCGAATTGGTGTACAAAGGGGCCATCGACGATAGTTGGGAAAATGTTTCAACAGTTATGAAGGTTTATTTGGAAGATGCGATCGAATATTGCTTAGACGGGGTTGAAATCGATTATCCAGAAGTGCCTGCCGTAGGATGCAGTATAAAATGGAAGGACTAATTCTTGAAAGAATCTAATTCTTACAAAAACCGAAAAGTAGCGCTTATCACCGGTGCATCAAGTGGCATCGGCCTCGCTTTAAGTTGGGTTGGTGCCCAAAAAGGATTCAATTTAATGCTCACGGGTCGCAACCAATTGGCTCTTGAACAGTTAAAAACTGAAATTATCGCAAAACACGCGCTTTGTGATGTTTCTATTCTCTCGGGGGAAATCTCTAATGAAGATTTCTGTAAAACTCTTGTAATAACCTGCATAGAACGCCTTGGACGTTTGGATGTTTTAATTAACAATGCCGGTATGAGCATGCGTGGTCTGTTGATTGATACTGAGGTTTCTGTGTTAAAAAGACTTATGGATGTCAATTTTTGGGGAAGTGTATATTGCACCAAATACGCGCTGCCTTATTTATTAGCGCATAAGGGCTCGGTTATAGGTGTGTCGTCTATTGCCGGCTTTAAAGGACTTCCCGCGAGAACAGGGTATTCATCGAGTAAGTTTGCACTACAAGGATTTTTGGAAAGCTTGCGCAACGAGAACCAAAAAACGGGACTTCATGTGCTTATTGCTTGCCCTGGATATACCGAATCTAATATTCGAAAAACCGCATTAGATGCAAAAGGCAATGCCCAAGGTGAAACTCCTTTAAATGAATCCAAATTAATGAGCGCCGAGGAAGTCGCAATGCGTATTTGGAAAGCCTATGAAAAACGCTCTTGGTATCTAATTATGACAACTCAGGGTAAATTTGCCGTATGGATAAATAAATTATGGCCAAAATTAGCCGATTGGCTCACCTATAAAGTCATCAGTAAAGAACCTAACTCCCCCTTCTCATGAACATCAACATCAATGAAATAGTTACCGTTTTTTTCACCCTTTTTGCGGTAATAGACATATTAGGCTCCATCCCTATTTTAGTATCCCTAAAACAAAAAATTCCCGATATTCATCCGGGAAAAGTAACGTTAGCTTCGGCGGTTTTCATGATTGGATTTCTCTTTATTGGGGAATATTTCCTTTTTTACCTAGGCATCGACGTCAGCTCGTTTGCCGTAGCGGGAAGCATCGTCATGTTCATACTTGCCTTAGAAATGATTTTAGGTATTGATATTTTTCGGGCAGATCCAGATACGACTGCCGGAAGCATCGTACCCGTTGCGTTTCCCATTATAGCAGGATCGGGTACCCTAACCACCATTCTTTCTTTAAAGGCTATTTACGATAAAACCACCATTTTTGCAGGTATCATATTGAACATTGCCGTAATTTTCTTGGTTTTAAACGCTACCGGTTTTTTTGAAAGGAAAATTGGAAAGAACGGGATGTTGGTACTTCGTAAATTCTTCGGCGTAATCTTATTGGCCATTGCCGTTAAAATATTCAAATCGAATCTTTGATCCAACCTTAAAAAGTAAGTTATTATTAATGTTTCAAGGGCTCCCTCATTAGTATGAAAGATACTTCCTTTTCTAACAAATTCAGGGTTCCTTTTAACAATGATTGCTACAAGCAGCTTCTTACTTAATGAACAGCTGAAATAATCTTAGATTAGAGATCGATACAATTTCGACGCCTGTTCCGTCATTGTTTGAGCACTTGTTTTTTCAATTAAATGTTTGTAGTGCTCTTTACCTGTGAAAGTTGCTAAATCGATTCCACATAATTGTATCAGACTCTGGGAAATAGATTCCACTTTTTCAGGATCAAAATAGGCATGAGCCGCATTGTCGGTCAATTCCCGAAATATGGGAATATCTGATACCGCCATAGGAACTCCCACAGAAGCGGCTTCTACCAGTGGAATGCCAAAACCCTCTTGTAAGCTTGGATACACAAAGCCTGCACAATTTACTAATAAGGCTTGTAGTTCATCGTTGCTTGGCGATTCAATTAACTGAATGCGATTTCCGAGTTTCAATCGTATAATTTCTTGTTCAATGAGGCGTTTACCATTGCCTTTACCTGCAATAACAAGGTTGTGTTCGATGTGATTTGCGATTTGTGCAAAAGCTTGAATGAGTTTTATTTGGTTTTTTCGCGGATTAAAGCTTGAGTAATAAAGCAAATAGGGATTTTCAATCAACGGTTGCCAGCTTAATTGGGTAAATGCTGGATCTATGGCTTGGTAAATCACATGGATTTTACGCGTATCGGCATTATAATACTTTTGTAATTCCAATTTTGTGGTTTCGCTGGTAACTACAATGGCCTCTGAATTTTTACAAGCGTATTGGGTTTTTAAATCGTAAATGGTCCTGTCAATTTTGCCGTAAAATTGTGGAAACTGTTTAAAAATCACATCGTGGATAGTGCATACCCTGGGAATCGTGATTTTTCCAATGGGGATTTCATTGGATAAACCATGAAAAATTTGACATCCCTCCTTTTGTGCTTGCTTCCCCATTGAAAAGGTTCGCCATAAACTCGACGTGAGTTTTGGTGACAAGCCAGTCAGTGAGGTGGGAGTCTGTGCTGAATGGGCGTTAAATACACCCGATTTAGGGGCATATAGTTGAATTTTAAAATCGGAAATTTGCGATAAGGCTCCGACCCATTGACGCGCATAATTACCCAATCCGGTAGGATTAAATAAAAGTCGTTTTGCATCGAAGCCTATTTTTATCATTATACCGCTACGTTGAAATCTCTTAATGCATCATTCAAAGATGTTTTTTGATCCGTACTGGCTTTTCTTTGTCCTATAATCAATGCGATAGGTACATAAAACTCTCCACCTGGGAAATCTTTTTTTATACTTCCGGGTATTACAACGCTTCTTTCTGGTATATAGCCTTTGGGCAACTCCTCTCCTGTTTGCGCATCTATAATTTTTGTGCTCATCGTTAGGGTTAATCCGGCACCTAAAACTGCTTCTCTACCTACATGTACGCCTTCTACTACTATACAACGACTGCCGATAAAGGCGCCGTCTTCGATAATCACAGGAGCTGCTTGTACGGGTTCTAATACCCCACCAATACCTACACCACCCGACAAATGCACATTTTTTCCAATTTGAGCACAACTTCCTACAGTAGCCCAAGTATCTACCATAGTACCACTATCTACGAAAGCACCGATATTTACATACGAAGGCATCAATACAACACCGGGAGCAATATATGAACCGTGTCGGGCAACTGCGTGAGGAACTACTCGAATGCCTAAGGCTTCATACCCCGATTTCAATGGCATTTTATCGTGAAATTCCATTGGTCCAGCATGTGAGGTAGACATACTTCTTGTAGGAAAGTATAAAATAACTGCTTTTTTAATCCAGTCATTAACCTGCCATTCATTACCATTAGGTTCAGCCACCCTAAGTTTACCTTTATCAAGTGATTCAATTATTTCTTCAATAAGCTTTACGTTCTTCTCTTCTTTAAGAAGTTCACGGTGTTCCCAAATTTCCTCAATGATATCTTTATAGTTTTGCATAGGTATTGTGTAAATTGCAGCAAAATTGCGAAACATTTTCTGAAAAGCTCTATGAAAGTTGTGAAATATACGATTCTGTTGGCCTTGATGGCCCCTATTTGCCAATTAAATGCCCAGCATGCCATTGCGGTACAGCCTGAAAACCAAGGTACTAAACAGCTTGAAATTGGCGATTGCTTTGGTTTAAAGACGTATGCTGCCAATTCGAGTTTCCAAAGTATTGATGGAAATACGCATGTATTGAAGCAGTATTTTTATAATCGTGCCGATAAAGGCAGGCATTATTACAAAGTATCTATTGCTAATCCCTCTGAGGAAACGATATGGATTCATATGGACTCCTTGAAAAGTGGTTGGGAACAATTAATTGTAAAAACATTTAAAAAATCGCCTTCAAACGACGAAATAAGATCGTTTAATCCGGCATTTGCGACTCACCATTTTATCAATGAAAATGAGGGATGGGTAGAAGGAAGCGGATTTGTGGCCGAGTTCAAAAGAAAGAAAAATGGAACTATTGAATTTGATTTAAAATATGCATACCCTGCAGATAATCAAGCATCTTCTACTGTAGAAACACCGAACGCATGTATAGTTCCTTGGGGAAAAGCCACCTCGAAGGTAAGTGCGGCCGTGATTAATGATAATATACGTATTTATGATACCGAAGGGGAAACTCAAATTACAAATGATGGCGGAAATGGGATCGTTTATGGCCAAACCGTTCATAGAAGTGAATTTGGCATCACCAAAGGTTTATTTTGGAGTCCCAAAGGAAATAAATTGGCTTTTTATCGTAAAGATGAAAAAAGAGTAACCGATTATCCCATTTTTTCGATCAAACCAAGACCCGCAAAGGCCGATGAATTTAAGTATCCTATGGCCGGTGATAGCAGCCATACCGTTTCTATCGGTATTTTTGATAGAAATTCAGATGTAGGAGCGCTTTATCTAAAAACCGAAGGACCTTATGATCAATATTTAACGAATATCACATGGTCACCCGATGAACGTTCGGTATATGTGGCATGGGTAAATAGAGAACAAAATCATATGCAACTTCGCCAATACAACGCAGAGACTGGCGAATTGATGGGTGTTTTATTTGAAGAAAAGCACAATAAATATGTAGAACCTGAAAATGGTCCAGCTTTCCTACCTGGTAGCAATAACGCTTTCATTTGGCAAAGTGAACGTGACGGATACAATCACCTTTATGTATATGAAAATGATACATTACGCCAATTGACAAAAGGCGATTGGATAGTTACTGAATTCCTTGGTTTTGATGCCAGTGGAAAATACGCTTTGGTTAATTCTACATTAGATGGCATTTCTGGGAATGCGCTTGAAAGAACACCACTTTTAATTGATGTTAAAACAGGTGATTATTTTGAGTTAAGTGTGGGTTTTGGCATAAATTCACCTAGTTGGAATTCCAAAACCGGCATTTTAACTGTGAGTTTCAGCAACCTCAGTACACCTGGAAGTGTATATGCAATTGATATCAACGACTTCATTAAAAACACGAATACCACAATTGAAGTTAAAGCCACTTTGTTAGAAGAAATCGAGAGTCCTGTAGCCAATTTTGAAATCGGACTTATAAGTTTAAGTTCCATCAAAAATGAGGGCATTGAATTATTCACTCGAACCTATTACCCCCCAAATTTTGATCCTAAAAAGAAATACCCAGTGGTAGTATATGTTTACGGAGGGCCGCATGCCCAAATGATTCAGAACAAATGGCTTGGAGGCGGCAATTTGTGGATGGCCTATATGGCAAGCAAGGGATATATAGTATTTACGCTTGACAATAGAGGTTCTGCGAATCGCGGTTTGGATTTCGAGAATGCCATTTATCGTCAAGTAGGAGAAGTAGAAATGAAAGATCAGTTGGCAGGATTGAATTATTTGAAACGATTAGATTATGTGGATACCTCTAGAATTGGTATTCATGGATGGAGTTTTGGTGGTTTTATGACGACCAGTTTAATGACCCGACAACCTGGAAAGTATAAAGTAGGCGTAGCAGGTGGTCCGGTAATTGATTGGAAATATTATGAAATCATGTATACAGAACGGTATATGGATTTACCCCAAAAAAACCCCGATGGATATAAGAAAAACAGCCTATTGCAATATGCACCCGATTTATCAGGAAGATTATTAATGATACACGGTGCCGATGACAATGTAGTAGTATGGCAACACAGCCTATTGTTCTTGGATAAATGCGTAAAAGCCAACAACGCTAATTTAGATTATTTTGTATATCCCGGTCATGAACATAATGTAATAGGTAGAGATCGGGTTCATTTGTATAAGAAAGTGAGTCAATATTTTTTCGACCACTTATAAGCAGCTTCATTATAACGTGAGAGATGGATTTTGAGATCGTTGAATGTCCGAGAGATGCCATGCAAGGCATCAAACATTTCATCCCTACCGAGATGAAAATTGCCTATATGAAGGAGTTGCTGAAAGTAGGCTTTGATGTTTTAGACTGTGGAAGTTTTGTTCATCCCTCAGCTGTTCCTCAAATGGCTGATACACCTGAGGTAATTAGAGCTATTGAGTCTATTGACAGTAAATCTGAGTTGTTGGTGATTGTTGCCAATGAGCGTGGGGCAGTTCGGGCTGCGGCATTTGATCGCATTCGATATTTAGGATTTCCATTTTCGGTATCGGAAACTTTTCAGAAGAGAAATACCAATAGTACCAGGGAGAATGCGTTTATGACGCTTCAAAAAATTGCTGATATTGCTCGCGTTTCAGGAAAGCAAGTCGTATGTTATATAAGTATGGGATTTGGAAATCCGTATGGCGATTATTATTCGGAAGATGAAGTTTTAGAGTGGGTAACTCGAATTAAAGAATTAGGTATAAATACAATTAGTTTGGCGGATACTACCTCACAGGCTTCCCCCGAAAATATCAAATCACTTTACTTCAAATGTATGACACTCTTTCCTGATCTGAATTTTGGAGTACATTTACATGCGGCGCCTTTTCAATGGGAAGATAAAGTTAAAGCCGCTATAGAAGCAGGATGTAGGCGCATCGACTCTGCCATGCTAGGCTTTGGGGGATGTCCTTTTGCAAAAGACGATATGGTTGGTAACCTACCCACCGAAATACTGTTAAACTGGCTCAAAAAAGAATACCATTACAATAAGTTAACCGTTTCGGGTTCTCTTATTGCAATGGCATCTGAGACATACTTATATAAAGTAAAATAATTAACCTCGGTAGCGCAATAAATCGATAATGATATCGAGTTTTTGCATCAAAGCATCGTTGTAATCTGCTTCCCGTGCCTTGATAATTACAGAAGTAGGACTAGATCCACCCGCTTCTGATTCACCGTCAGTCAGAAACAAATCCATTGGTGTAATGTCGAGTGCTTCGCAAATCTTTTCGAAGGTATCAACCCGCATGGATTGTTTTTTTAACATGTAATGAAACCCTTGCTCACTTAATCCACAAAGTCTCGCCAATTCTTTAATCGGAATCCTCTTCCCCGCTGCAAGACTCTTAATCTTGTTGTAATCTAATCTGCTCACGTTTCTTAGTAGTTATTTAGTCATTGTAATTGTAGTATATACACTTTCGTACAATACATAAACTTCAAAAGTTGACGAATATTTTACGTAGCTCGATATAAAAACAAGACAATTTTATTAATCGAAAGAAATACAATAACTTAAGAAAAAGTCGTGCGCTACTTGTTTACACAACTATGACATTTTATCCGTTCAAACGGTTCTTTTGTAGAAGTAAGTTAATACTGTCTTTATAGTTTTTGCCAACAGGTACTTCAATTCCGCCCTGCAGATGAACTGAAGTATTTTGAATGGATTTGATTTTATCGATTGCAATAATAAAACTGCGATGTACACGAATAAAACGGTCATTCGGAAGGCCATTTTCCATATTCCTCATGGTTTGAAGAGTCACAACCCTTTTATCAGGTGATGTCCAAATTTTCACATAATCTGCAAATGCTTCTACATAAAGGATGTCTTTATATAGAATTTTCTGAAATTCCCCATCCACCTTTACATACACATAATCTTCTTGGGTTTCAGATGTTTCTGTATTGGCAGCCTTTAAGAGCATGTATTCCTCAATGCGTTTCAAGGCTTTATTCAAACGATCAGGAGAGATGGGCTTTACCAGATAGTCCAAAGCTTCAAATTCAAAAGCTTCCGCCGCATAATCAGAATAGGCGGTTGTAAACACCACTGCATAGGGCATTGGGTATTGACTTTTTATGAATTCTAATCCTGTTTCTCCCGGCATTTGAATGTCTGAAAATACCACATCTGGTTTCAAGGCTTCTAATTTATCTGCCAATCCCTGCGTTGAGTTAAATGTTCCCATAACTTCTACTTCAGGGCTTGCTTTAAGCAAGTTTTCTAGAACCGTAATTGCTAAAGGTTCGTCGTCAATAATTACTACTTTCATATTTTACCAGTTAATGATTAAATCTACCCTATATACACCATCCGTAGTTGAGGATTTCAGGTCGTGGTTATTAGGGTAGATTAAATTTAGTCTTTTTTTAATGTTTACCAATCCTATACCGCCCATTTCTGCACTTTTCTTTGAAGGATTGAATGAGTTTTCGATAAGAAACCTAAATCCATCGGTAAGCCCTTTTGCGTGAATTCTGATATATCTTTTTTCGGGCAAGACTTGTTCACTATGCTTAAACGCATTTTCTACGAGTGTTAAAAAAAGCATAGGCTCTACCATTTCCTCTTTTAAGTCTTCGTCGATATCAACGTCAATCCTAACTACATCTCCTAATCGCAATCGTTCAATGGCCACGTAATCGTTCACATGTTGCATTTCTTTTGCAATGGAAACTTGTCCTTCACTACTTTCATATAGTATATATCTTAAAATGTTTGAAAGTCGCAATACTACTTCAGGGGCGGCATCTGATTTTGACAAGGTCAGTGCATACAAATTATTTAAAGAATTGAATAAAAAATGGGGATTGATTTGAGATTTTAAAAACTTCAGCTCGGTATGAAGTTGTTCTCGCCTTAATTCTGTGGTCATTTTTTGATCTTTATACCACTGCTTGACTAATTTCAAAACCATTGTGGTAATGACGGTAAACAAGACATTGATTACCAAAAAGAGAAAAAACGTATCAGACCACACCAAACTTTGAAGCTCTTCGTTTACTACCACTAAATGAACCACAATACTTAATGGAAAGCATACACTTATTATGGCCAGGCACAAACTAAGAATATAAAGTAGATAATTACGCGGAAGCAATAATCTCGGAATTAGATAATCATTATTAAAGTATGCCACAATGGCATGGAAAAGCAATAATCCATTTGCGATTATAAACGATGAAAGTAAATCTACTCCTAAAGGGAAAAGAAATCCATAAATTAACGCATAAACCAACCAAAACACGAAATGGTCAATTTTCCACTTCAATAAAAACAGTTCTAGTTTTTGGGTTTGGGTAAGCTGGATGGTGGACAAGGGTTAATCTCCTATATTGCGAAGCATTTCCAATCCTATTCCCAGAATTTTCTCTGTATATAATATTCGAGTTCCAGAGTTAGCGGCTCCTTTAATGATGCTAGAAGCACTTACGGAATCTGATTCGTGTTTGTCAAAATAAGTGTCTGCAAGCAGGAATCCTGCTACATTTGCGACAAGCAAAGCCAATAAAATCAGAATTTTGCGTTTTACTTTATTTGCCATACAACTATTTAAACAAAAACGGTGCCAATATCTCTAAGACGTTTGAAACGGAAAAAAGTTTCATCTCAAGTGAAAAAAATCTGAAATTATTTCAGATTCCAACGACAAAATGGCACTGTCTTGCGTATTTAAAGGCTTTTCTGCCTCAATTTGTAGAGGATTTGTAGATATCCAATCAATCCTGTCTTTTTGAACAATTCCTGCTACTTCATACAGGTGAAAAACGGCATTACCGGGATGATCCTTCCTGAAAATTGACCTGCTGTATTTGGCGCGAACATCGATTTCTTTAAAATACCAATCCATTATAGAATTATAAATATCGGCTTGTGAAAAACAAGTTGTTTTAATTTCCGGAATCTGATAATTAACTGATTTCCCAATAAGATAAAAGGGAATTCTAAAAAAATCGCGCTGACCAAAATGGGTTTCTTGAGTGCCCAAATATTTACCGTGATCGGAAACTATCAAAAAACACGTTTCATCAAATCGAGGATCGGTAAAACACTTTTTAAAAAACGCATCCAAACTGTTATCTACATAGGATACAGAAGCATAATATTTCTCAATTTCATTGGTATTGTGATTTTTCACTACATCATACGGCTCATGGCTGCTTAAGGTCAATACTGAGGCCATGTAAGGCTCTTTTTGTTGGGCTAGAACTTCATACATTTGATTTAAAACATCCGAATCATGAACACCCCAATTCCCTGTTTTTGAATTTCGAGCGAGTCTTGTTTTATCCCAAATTTCTTGGGTACCGCCGCCGCTCATATACGCCTTCATATTCGCAAAATTCACATCGCCCCCATAGAAAAAATGGGTCCGAAATCCTTTTTGTGAAAAAACATCCATCAAATGAGGCAGATTTTTGAATCTATCGGGTTCATGTAATATTCCCTGCCAAGGTTGACCTGGCCACCCACTAAAAACACTCACTAATCCTTTATCCGTTCTATCACCCGTTGCATAACAGTTGGCGTGCCCTCTCCCCCATTTTTGAGCCCATGAATCTAATTTAGGCAATCCATTATAGTGTGTTCCACCTAGTAAAAAGGAAGTTTGCGCACTTATGCCTTCAAGTATAATAATTACTAAGTTTTTGGGTGCTAAAAGTCTTGGATTTCCATTTGAATCCATCAAGGAGATTTTCTTAGGCAAATACGCTTCATTCAAATGAGAGTTGAAAAAATCTCCACCTATAAAATGGGCAATTTCAGGATATTTTGGGGCGCTGAAAAGTTGATAATTTACATTCCAAAAGGCATTCACGCCCAGAATATTGACTTTTTCATTATCACTGCGATAGGGATCTGTTAACGTCAATGGTATTTTACCTATACCACCGCGGGCCAAAATAAGTAATACTATTAACAACAAAACGCTAAATGGAGTTATTCCCTTTAAGGATTCAATTGACTTTGGAATATTTCTTAGCCTCTTTAAAATGAATGTAAAAATCAAAAAGATTCCCAAAAAGATTCCTAAAACCAAAAAGCCCATAAGTGAAACAGACACCGAATTCAATAACTGTTTGGGGTATGATAAATATGAAAGGGCTTGTGTATTGATATGGGTTCCCCAATAATATAAAATTGCGGCATCAGCAATCCATATAATAATTGAGTAAATTAAGATTATGGTAAAGCAAGTAGCTAACAGAGGAAATTTTATTGCAATTGGTAATGATTTTGTTAGCCAAAAACCAAAAATCAGTACTAAGAATTGATAGGCAACGGCCGACAAATCCTGTTGAACTCCATTTTGAACGGCTTCAATTATTTGATTTATTGACAAATTCCAACTGCCTAATATTCCAGCAACTATACACCGATAAATAACATGAATTAAATAGATACCGAAGAAATATTTCCCCCAAAACAAAAAAGTGGAAGTGATCTCGGATATCACCTTCCACTTTTTTGTTGTTTTATGCATAAGACTCACGAGGGTTCAGTGCAATTATGCAGGTATTTTAATGCCTTATTCTACTGATTGATAACTATTTTACCCAGCGCCTGCCAACTGCCGTTGCTGTTCGCTTGTAAAACATACATGCCCGGAGTGAAATTCAGTTCCACGGATTCATTTACTGTAATACCCTGAACAATTAATCGACCACTTAAGTCATATGCCCTAAACTCGGTTCCGCTAGGTAATCCTTTAATATAAGTGATACCGCTGGATGGATTCGGATATATAATGGCTTGTATTTTTTCATATTGATTGGTATTTAATCCCACTACTTGTATGTAATTAGATTTATTCTCCGAACTCGTACCATTCGCATTATCAACACTTAATGAAACCGAATAAAGACCCAATGCCGTAAATTTCAATTCTGGATTTCTAGAGTTCGCGGTGGTACTATTTTCAAATGTAAACGTACCAGGCGTTACGGTCCATTGGAAACCAGTCGGATTATTGGCACTTAAATCTACCAACTTCACTAATTCGTCATTAATGGTTGGATAGGTATTCGTTACGGTAAAGTCCGCCACGGGTTTTGCCAAACTATTGGTTGATACGTTGATGTAATTGTCTTTGCTAGCAATGGCTTGTCCGCTAGGATTCTTAGCCGTTAATTTTACATTGTAAGAAGTTGCATTAACAAAGGAAACGTAAATTACCCTATCCTTTAAGGTAGATCCCGCTTGCAGCGTGTAAGTAGCCGGTGTTATTTCCCAAGTGATGCTTTGATGATTTTTAGCCGTTGAGGTTAAAACAATTGTTTGATTTACAATAGGATTGGTTTTATTGGCATAGAAATCTGAAGTAACTTCAAGGTTCAATGGGATTCTTCTGATTACATTATTACCATAATCTGCTACGTACAAGCATTCGTCATTGGGGTTATAGTCAAAATGAAACATTTGACCAAAGCGGGCCTCGGTAAAAGATCCGTCTTTGTAACCTGAACTAGAAGAGCTTCCCGCAAAAACAGAAACTTTACCCCCATCGAGAACTTTAATACAAGTAGGTTCTAGAATATAAATTTTACCGTCTATACCTATAACATCATACGGAAAGTTTACATCTTTGGTAACGGTTGTAACTTCACCTGTACTCGTTTTAATTCTTCTTATACAACGATTATTGCGATCGGCCACCAATAAATCTCCGTTGCTATCCATGCCAATTCCAGAGGGATAAGAAAATCGAGCATTTTTACCTGTGGCATCGGTATAACCTGGCTTTTGTCCTCCATCTCCAGCAAGCGTGCTCACTTCTCCACCTGAAATTTTTCGGATACAATGATTTCCAAAATCACAGATGTATAGAACGCCGGCTGCGTCAAATTCGGCATCTTCTGGAAATCTGAAACGCGCATCTAATAACTTACCGTCCACATAACCGCCTGTCCAATCGGAATACCCTGCATACGTACTAAACAAAGTAGAATTCGATGAATTTACATATTTCGAGGCTTTTCGAATGGAAGAATTATCACGGTCACATATATACACGTCATTGGCTGTGGGATGCACCGCCATTCCTGTGGGAAATGTAAAACGAGAAGCCGTTGCAGCCCCATCAAAATAACCCATTGCCTGAGAGCTGGTTGGATCGCCTCTGTAACCCCCTCTATTCCTTGAAGTATTACCGTCTAACAACATGATGTTGTGTTCGTCGCTTATCCAGATTCTTCCGTTAATATCTACCGCAACCCCATTGGGTCGACTGTATAATTCGGTATTTTTAGGACTATCGGCCCCACCAAGAAATCGGCCTGAATCGGTATATTGAACTCCTGCATAGGTGGTAACATTTTGCGCTTGCACGTTTATGCTTGCCATTAAAGCTAGAGTTGCAATGGTGTATAACGTTTTGTTTCTCATTTTTTATTTTCAATTAATCTTTCGATAATATTGATTTTATTCAAAAACAGAAAAAATCATGCCAATTTATTTATCCCCAATTCAATAGATTCTTGCATTCTATTGAAAATATCTTCATAGGAACGTGGTGCAAAGTCACTTCCGGTCATAGCTTGATACAATTCTATATATCTTCCAGATATCTTATCAACCATGTCGGGCTTCATATCAGGCATCAATTGACCTTCAAGTCCCTGAAATCCTTCCGACATTAACCATTCGCGAACGAACTCTTTGCTAAGTTGTTTTTGGGGCTGACCGGCATTTTGCAATGCTTCATAAGAATCTAAATAAAAGAAACGTGATGAATCTGGGGTATGAATTTCATCTATCAACATCAAATCATCGTGGTAAAGTCCGAATTCGTATTTGGTATCTACCAAAATTAAATCGCGATTTTTTGCAAAGTCAACACCGCTCTTATACAACATTAATGCTTTGTCATACAATGTATTAAGTGTCTTTTTATTGATTAACTTACGTTTTAAAATTTCCTCGTAACTGATATCCTCATCATGCCCGCTGTCCGCTTTTGTAGCAGGTGTAATTATAGGTTCGGGAAATGGGTCATTCTCATTTAAACCGTCAGGTAAAGTAACACCGCATAAAACCCTACCTCCTGATTTATAAACCCGCCAAGCATGGCCGGTTAGGTATCCTCGAACCACAAATTCTATAGGAATTGCGTTACATTTTCTGCCGATGGTAACTTGTGGATCGGGATTAGATATTTTCCAATTGGGAATTATGTCTTGGGTATGGTCTAGGAACAAATTTGCCACTTGAGTCAAAACCTGTCCTTTGAAAGGGATACTTTTGGGAAGCACATGGTCGAATGCGGAAATTCGATCACAAGCAACAACCACAAGTAAGTCATTGGAAAGGGTGTAAACATCACGCACTTTACCACGGTAAAAGTGAGTTTGATTCTTAAAAAAGAAGTTGGTTGCTGTAAGAGATTGGGATTGCATTTATTCTTCGTTTGCTTTTTCGTATGCGTTTATAATTTCTTTCACCAAGCGATGTCGCACGACATCACCGGTATCAAGTTCAATGATACTGATTCCTTCGATATTTTTCAAAATTTTAAGGGCTCGAAACAATCCACTTTGTTGTTTTTTGGGTAAATCAATCTGCGTTAAATCGCCCGTTATGATTAACTTAGCATTCGGCCCCATGCGGGTTAAAAACATTTTAAGTTGTAATTCTGTGCTATTTTGCGCTTCGTCTAAAATTACATAGCAATTATCAAGTGTGCGTCCTCTCATAAATGCCAGAGGCGCAATTTCTACCGTTCTGCTTTCCACCATGCTTTTGAGTTTGTCTCCTGGAATCATGTCTTCCAAGGCATCATAAAGCGGACGTAAATAAGGATCAATTTTTTCTTTTAAATCTCCTGGTAAGAATCCTAAATTTTCTCCAGCTTCAACTGCAGGACGTGTGAGGATAACTTTTCTTACCTCCCGATTTTTGAGTGCCATTACGGCAATGGCAACCGCGGTATAGGTTTTACCGGTACCTGCCGGACCAATAGCAAAAATAATATCGCTTTTTTGCGATACTTCGAGCATTCTATGTTGATTCTTGGTCTTCGCACGAATTTTCTGTCCACGTGTCCCAATAAATAAAACTTCCTTGGAATTATCAGTGGGCAATTCTGCCACATCAGAAATATCCAAAGCTTCTTGAATAATATTTTCGGTCAGTTCTTTTCGAGTAGTGTACAATTTTTCTAACACTTGCATTCCAAACTGAAATTCTTGGATGCTGGCATCGTCTCCAAATACTTTAATCTCATCACCTCTAGCCACCAATTGAAGTTTAGGATATTTCTTCTTCAATAGATTCAAATGGGCATTTTGAGGCCCATAGAACATTTGAGGGTTGATAAATTCTAGTTGATAGATAAATTCTGTCAAGGGTTTTGATTTATTTTTACAAATATATGCAAAGCGCAGACGGGAAACGACAACTAATGATACATTATTGGTGTGATTATGGCTCACAAACCATTGATTTTACATTAGCTCAAGCTTCTTTGCATGCTGCTTTTTCAAATTCCACACTTATCTTCAGCGCTCTTTTGATGGAATTTTACAACCTTCGTGAGCAGGCTATACTTTTGAAACAGTTTAAAGATTCCTTCCCTAAAGATGTTATTCATATTTGTCATTTAGCCACAAGACCATCTGAACCCCCGCGATATATGGTAGTGAAATATAATGAGAGCTATTTTTTAGGCCCGGCTACCGATTTCATGCAATTGGCTTTTGAATCCGACGATCTAGAATATTTTATCATACCCAATGATGGCACAAATAAATGGAATACGCTCAAAGACATCTATATACCAGCGGCTCAAAAGATTGCTGATAATATTAACACGCCGTTATCGGAATTATTCAAACCCAAACAATTGCTTAAAAAGCCTATGTGGATTCAACCCACCCTTAAAGCGAATAGCATACGGTTGAGTTGCATGTATATCGACTTACATGGGAATTGTTATTTCAATATTTCCAAAGCAGAATTTGAAAAATACCGTCAAAATAGAAAGGTAAGGACCCGCACCCAAATGGCGAATATTATGGGTATCATGAACGATTATAACGACATGCCTGAAGGTCGACCATTGGCATTATTTGGGCATGGCGATATGTTTCAACTTGCCCAAAACAGCGGAAATTTGAGTAAGAACTTCGGCATTTATCAAGATCATGCTATAATTGTAGAATTTTATGAAGACGACCATACACAGATGGGTGGAAATGCAATTCCAACCTGATAAAATTGATGCGTTTCTGTCTGTTTTTGAATCCGCTAAAGCAAAAATACGTGCCCGTGAAGGGTGTCTTTCGTTGCAATTAATTCAAGATCCACAACAACCCCATATTTTATGTACCAGCAGTATTTGGGAATCTGAAGACGCCTTAAATGCCTACCGAGACAGCGAATTATTTCAAGTAACTTGGTCGTTAACCAAGCCTTTATTTCAAGTAAAAGCAAATGCTAAGACCTATATTTTAATGGATTGGCAACCCTAATCGATCCCCTTTTTAAGATTCCGAATGCCCAAAAGTTAAGAACCGTATTTAATGGATTGGCAACCCTAATCAATCCACTTTCCAGGGTTGAGTATGCCTTTTGGATCAAAGGTGTTTTTTATTCCCTTCAATAGATTAAAATGCGTTTTGGACATGACTACGTCTAAAAATTCCTTTTGTACATATCCTACGCCATGCTCCCCGCTGATGGTACCTCCTACAGAATAACAATATTCGAAAATTTTACGAATGCCTTTGGGAACTTCCACTTGCCAGTTTTCTTCCGTCATATCATCTTTTAGGATGTTGATATGTAAATTACCATCTCCGGCATGGCCATAGCATACTGATCTAAATCCATACTCACGGCCCAAATCTTTTACAACTTTTAGGAGTTCTGGCAATTTAGATCTTGGTACCACTGTGTCTTCCTCTTTATATATAGACTGTTGTTTTACCAATTCACCGATAGAACGACGGGCGCTCCACCAATCGTTGGCCATATCCGAATTATTAGGAACGTATACATTAAGAGCGCCTTGCTCTTCGAAAAACGGATAAATCGCCTCCGCTTGCTGCATTAAATCTTCTGAGTTGTCTCCTTCAAGCACCACTAAAAGATAAAACGCATCTTCAGGTGTTTGAGGAAATTGCAATGATTTGTGCGCCAATACAATATCGATCCCATTGCGCTCCATTAATTCTATGCCGGAGGGTTTGAATCCTTGTTTCAAAATGGCACTAACCGTTTTCGCCGCCAATTCTGCTTGATCAAAACTCACCAACATTAAGAGCTCATGATCTACCTTGGGGACAATTTTCAAAACCGCTTTGGTAATTATCCCAAGCATGCCTTCGCTTCCAATCATCAGATGGGTAAGTGAAAATCCGGTAGCATTTTTTAGGGTATTGGCCCCTGTCCAAATTATTTCGCCATTGGGAAGTACTACTTCCAAATTCAATACATAATCGCGCGTGGTTCCGTACTTAACGGCTTTAGGTCCACCGGCGCCGTGAGCAATATTTCCCCCGATAGTGCTGGAACCCATACTAGCAGGATCAGGAGGGTATGTAAACCCATGGGGTTCGAGGGCTAGTTTTAAGTGTTGATTAACCACACCGGGCTCTACAAGCACCTGGAAGTTCTCGGTATCAATCTCTAAAATACGATTGAGCCTTTTAGTCGAAAGTGCCACTCCTCCATTCACAGGTAAGCAGGCCCCAGAAAGTCCGGTCCCCGCGCCACGGGTGTAAACGGGTATATTATGTTGATTGCAATGTTGTAAAATCTGAGAAATTTGGCTGGTATCTGCCGGAAAAAGAACCAATTCAGGCGGAAAGCTTAAATCTTCCGTATAATCACTGGAAGCATTTAGTAACGATTCGGTATCATCGGCGAAATTATCAATTCCAACGATAGATTTAAGCCATTCTTTTGATTCTTGTGCAATCATTTCAACAAATATATCGATTATTGTAAGTATTCCTTCAGAAAACGAATGGGTTTTGACATGCTCATTGGTTACTCTTTTTTAAGGAAGTAGATTTAAGACTATGCGCAGAAATCGAGTAAGACTGATCACGGCTATTTTATTTATTTCGGTTTATATGTTGAGTGCATTGGCATGGTGGGCATTTGCATTAACCAAAAACCAAGAAACGATTTACCAAAAAGAATTAGCGTTACTCGATGTAAAAAAACAATGGGCCTTTGATTATTCCTATCATTTCAGCAAAACATTAACATCAACCAATGCATCCTCTAAAACTTGGATTTCTATTAATGGAGAGCAAATTACAACCGATACCGCAGCATTAAAACAAGCGGTAGAACAGCTATTTCCGGAAATTCATGTTTTTTTCATGACATTGAGGCAACAAAACTTCACTGAGTTGGGTCTAACGATTGACAGCAAATTACAAGAAGGCCTTGAACATACCTTAGTTTCGAAAAAGCGGGCTTGGATATTAGAGGGACTTACATTGGGTTTGATAACATTACTAATAGCGGCGGCAATGTATTTCTACGTAGATAAAATCATACGGTTGAATGCCCAACAAAATAACTTTTTGTTGGCCGTTACTCATGAATTGAAAACCCCCATTTCCGCTGCTAAACTTGCCTTACAAACTTTAAATCGCAACGATAAGCCTAGCCTAGTGCCTAAACTTATAAGCATGGCAAATGCCAATATATTGCGACTTTCTCGAATGGTTGACCAGATTTTATTAGCCACTAAATTCGAAAGTAAATTCAACGACCCCGTTCTTAGTGAAGTTAATGTGGGTGTATTGATTCACAATTCGTTAGAAGGACTTGAATTGCCGGAAGAAAAGCGATCACTTATCCATGTTTTCCAAACTGAAGACATTGATTTTGAAGCAGACGAGAGTATGATGACGGTGGTAATTCGAAATCTAATTACAAACGCTATTAAATATGGCATGGACCAACCCGTAGAATTACGAGTAGAAAAGAGTAAAACAGGATTTAAGATTTGTGTGAGTGACCAAGGGGTTGGAATCAGTGATATTGATAAAAAACGAGTTTTTGAAAAGTTCTATCGCGTAGGCGAAGAGAAAACCCGCTCTCAACCAGGGAGTGGACTTGGATTATATTTAGTAAAGAAAATTACCGAAATTCATAATGGGAAAGTGAGCGTGAGTGATAACTCACCGCAGGGAACCAAATTTATTCTAACATTTAATCAAAGCCATCAATTAGCATGACAAAAGTTTACAGAATTTTATTGGTAGAAGACGAAGCCGATTTAGCAGAATTGATCAAAATCAATCTAGAATTAGATGGATACAAAGTATCGGTTGCAGTTCATGGAGCTATAGCCATACAGAGGCTTAAATCAGAAAGTTTCGACTTAGTTATAATGGATATCATGATGCCTAGTATGGATGGTATTACCGCCACTCAACATATCCGTTTAACGAATAATGATATACCCATTATGATCCTATCGGCTAGTAACAGTTCTAAAGATAGAATTGCTGGCTTAAAAGCAGGTGCCGATGATTATATGAGCAAACCCTTTGAGTTAGAAGAAATGATGTTGCGGGTACAAAAATTAATTCGCAGAACGCAGCAACATTTACCCCGTTTGACCTTACAAGAGTTTAGTTTTGGCTCTAATTACATTAATTTTAATTCATACAAAGCTTCTAGTGCCAATGGTGAATTTAAATTGACTAAAAAGGAAGCTCAGCTTTTAAAACTACTAATTGAGAAAAAGAATCAAGTAGTTACCCGGGAAGAAATTCTTAAAACCGTTTGGGGCTATACTGTTTTTCCAAGTACCCGAACCATTGACAATTTTATTTTAGCATTCCGTAAATATTTCGAAGAAGATGCAAAGAATCCGAAATATTTCCTAAGTATGCGTGGGGTTGGTTATAAATATTCCGAAAACGGAGAATAACAGGTCTAGCATTTATTCAAAATGCTATGGGCACAGACATAAGCCGTGCTCCATGCAGCTTGAAAATTAAATCCGCCAGTAACTCCGTCGATATTGAGCATTTCTCCTACGGAATAAAGATTTTCATTGGATTTCAAAGTCCCATCTGGCATTAATTCGGACAAGTCTACCCCACCTGCGGTAACAAATTCCTCTTTGTAGGTGGTTCTACCCGAAACATTAAATTTGGTGCGCATTAAACTTTCTACCAAACGATTTCTTTCGTCTTTTCTTAAATCAGTACAATTTTTATCGTCTGCAATTCCTGAATAGCCAATAATCCATTCCCAAAGTCGTCGAGGCAACCCAAAGGCAACCGCATTCCTAATGCTTTTTAATTTATGCAGCTCTAAATGTTGGCTAAGTAATTCTCTTATGGTATCTTCATTTTTTTCGGCAATCCAACCTACCTGAACAACTGCATTATAGTCGAGCTCATGCAAATCTACCGCATGCCATGCACTTGAAGCCAAAACAGCAGGACCACTTAATCCCCAATGGGTAATAAGCACAGGACCTTCATAATCGGATTTAAAACCTTCATATTTTATGCGGCCATCTGTAACGGATAATCCGGAAAGTTCGTGCAGCGATTTATCGTTGATGTTTAAGGTAAATATGGAAGGCACTAACGCGGTCGTTTTAATAGAAAATTGACTTTCTAACCATTTTGCCTTTGCCGTGGTAAGTCCACCAATAGCCAATACGATGTATTTTGATTGGAATATTTCTCCGTTAGAGGACTCTAAGGTCCAAGTATCGTTTTCCAATTGGGCCTTTTCTAGGCCCGTTTGGTTACGAATGCGACCACCCCATTTTTTAAACGTATGTTCTAAACATTGCGCAATGGTTTCAGAACTATCGGTAATAGGAAACATACGGAAATCGTCTTCTGTTTTTAACGCAACACCTTGATTTTGAAACCAATTAATAGTGTCTTGCACCCCAAATTCATTAAGTTTATGACGCAAATATTTTCCGCCGCGGGGATATTTTTTTATTAAATGCCGAGATTCCCTTAAATCATGGGTGACATTACACCGCCCGCCGCCGCTAATTCTCACCTTGCCTAGGGTTTTAGCCGATTTCTCCCAGATTTCTACGTTTAAATTTGGATTATTTAATAATAATTCACAACCGCAAAAGAAACCAGAAGCCCCTCCACCCACAATAAGTACATCTAAAATTGGCATTAGCTTAATTTGTAATTTTTGTACTCTCCAATACGAATTCCGAATAATTTTTCAAACCCGTACAAGAACCCCGTTTTGAGGGTGAACTTTTTGCGGTGCGCATTAATCGCGATTTCCCAATTGATATTTTCAATTCTCGGTTTCATAAGGGAAGGATGCGAACCTGAGAAAGGCTTCAAACTGTCAATTTGGGAATAGTCAAACTCTTGGCTATCGGCGACCATTTTTTTCATATTTTCATCGTTATGCCAAAGTCTATGGAATTGCTGCTGCTTTATTTGTTGTTTTTCAGGATGTTTCACCCAGCCATAATGATAAATAGTAGCCTGAGTATGCTTCACTTTCAATTTTTTAGAATCGGAAGTTCTAAATCCTTGTGCATCTTTCCAAGATTTAATACCCAAACCTTGTCGAATGATTCGAATTTCGTTGCGATACCAACGTCTTGAGTCCCCCACGAAGTCATACGTACCATAAAAATGCAGATAATTAAACAAGAGTCCTTCCACGCTCCTATCATTTTCATGCTGCTCCATTGCCGCTTTTATTCGCTCCAAGTCTTGTTCATGGATGCATTCGTCGGCCTGAATGTAAAAACACCAGTCGGAATTGGGATCGGTAGCCGCAAGTGCCTTGTTGGTTTCATCTGCCAATACCCTACCGCCTTCACGCAAATTATCATCCCAAATGGTATCAATAATTTTCAATTGAGGAATTCCCAATCCCAGAATATATTCTCTTGTGCCATCATCACTATTTCCTACGGCCACAATAATTTCATCACATAAAGGCGCTATAGATTTAAGCGATTCTCCAATTGGATAATCGGCCTTAATCACATTTCTTGCTATGGCAAAACCAGATACCTTCATTATCTAAAAGCTATTTCAGGATCGTGACGTACCGACATCTCTTCGAATAGTTCGCGCACTTCAGGACCGTAATTAATTTTGTTATTAGACACTAATGTGAGTCCCAGTTCTTCATCGGGATCACTAAAGCTGAACCAAACGGTAGTATTTCCCGGAAACTGTTCCATAACATCATTTAAGGTTTGGTGTTTTCCATCGAATAGATCTGAAGGACGCATGTAAACTTTCACGCTTCTTACTAGATTTTCTACTTTTATGTCGGAAGCCAATCTAACCGATTTATAGGAAATCAATGAACGACTGCCGTCTCTAGCAGGCTCTACAGTACCAGAAATTAGAAGTACATAATCGCGTGACATAAATGATTTATACTGCATGAACGTATCGCGATAAAAAGAAATTTCTGTGGAACCGGTGTAATCCATTAAGGTCATTCTGCCGTATGGCACGCCCGATTGTCCCATGATTTCTCTCGCCGCAGTTACAATACCCATCATTCGGAATTCGAGTCGGTCTTTTTCATCAACGGCCCTTACGAATTCTTGTATGGGCGTTGGATTGATCAATTCATGTAAGAATTTGTGTCCATCTAGCGGATGTCGACTTAAGAATACCCCAACCAATTCTTCTTCGATTTTTAATTCTTCAAGGAGCGACATGCGTTCCACTGGGGGCAGTTTGGGTTCTTGTTCCACACTGTTGGGTTCACTTCCCCCGAAAAGACCCATTTGACCGCTTAATTTATCTGCCTGGACTTTTTGACCGTATCGTACAGCCAACTCGATGCCATTTTTGCCTTGAGCATCATTGGCAATATACTGTGCCCGGTGGTATCGATCATCAAAGTCGAACACACCGGCTTTGGCCATATTTTCTAAATTTCTTTTGTTTACGGCTCTTAAATTCACCCTTGAGGTTAATTCGAAAATACTCGAATAGGGGCCGTTTTTATCTCTATCGGCTAAAATTTCGTCTACGGCATTCTCTCCCACTCCTTTTACAGCATTCATACCAAATCGAATTTCCCCGCCTTTTGTTACGGTAAATGCAGAACGGCTTTCATTAATATCGGGACCTAGAACCTTCATGCCCATTCGATGGCATTCTTCCATATAAAAGGTTATTTTTTTGATATCACCCATATTGCTTTTAAGCACGGCCGCCATGAATTGGGCCGGATAATGGGCTTTCAAAAATGCCGTTTGAAAGGCAATAACCGCATAACAAGTAGAATGCGATTTATTGAACGCGTATTGGGCAAATTCTTCCCAATCGCTGTATATTTTATGGAGTACTTTTTCGGGATATCCTTTTGCCAAAGCGCCTTCCATAAATTCAGATTTGAGCTTATCGATGATGTCTTTCTTCTTTTTACCCATCGCTTTTCTCAAAACGTCGGCCTTACCTTTTGAAAATCCTGCGATTTTCTGACTCAAAAGCATTACCTGCTCTTGATACACTGTAATTCCATAGGTTTCTTTCAGGTACTCTTCCATTTCCGGTAGGTCGAACAAAACAGGCTTTCTGCCGTGTTTACGATCTACGAATTCCGGAATATACTTCATCGGACCTGGACGATAAAGCGCGTTCATCGCAATTAAATCACCGAATTGCGTTGGCTTTAAATCGCGCATGTATTTCTGCATACCCGCACTTTCAAACTGGAAAATACCATTGGTTTCTCCACGTTGAAAGAGTTCGTATGTTTTCTCATCGTCTAAAGGAATTTGTTCGATATCGATAATATCGCCCGTTGTTTCTTTAATGAGTTTAATGGCATCTTTCAAAATACTTAGCGTGCTAAGTCCTAAAAAGTCCATCTTCAACAAACCCGCTTCTTCAATTTGAGTTACATCGTATTGCACTTGCATCCAAGGGGAGTCCTTAGAACGGGCAACGGGCACCAATTCATCGATATCTTGAGGGGCAATGATAATACCACACGCATGAACACCGGTATTTCGAACACTTCCCTCGAGCTTTTCTGCGTCGTGTAAAACTTTCGTAGCAGGTTCTTTTCCTTGATAAATACGTTGCAGCTCCCGAATATTGTCTATTTCTTCTGGCTTGAGATTGACACTATCGTCTTTTGCCAATGTATCTGGATTTACATGAAAGAGCTTTTTCAATTTCATGTTAAGCGGAATTAACTTGGCCAATTTATCGGTCTCTGATAGCGGATATTGCAACACCCTACCTACGTCGCGAATGGCACTCTTGGCCGCCATGGTGCCATAGGTGATAATTTGAGCAATGCGCCGCTCGCCGTATTTCTTGGCTACATATTCAATGACTCGGTCGCGCCCCTGATCGTCGAAATCTATATCTACGTCGGGCATGCTCACCCTTTCCGGATTCAAAAAACGCTCGAACAGTAAATCGTATTTTACGGGATCTACGTTGGTAATTCCCAAGACATAAGCCACCAAACTGCCGGCGGCTGATCCCCGACCAGGTCCCACCCATACGCCCATTTCTCGGGCTGCAGTAGTAAAATCTTGAACAATTAAAAAGTATCCTTCATATCCAGACTGACAAATTGTATTCAATTCGAACTCCAATCTTTCCTCTACAGGCAAAGGAATTACGCCGCCATATCGTTTGCGTGTTCCTTCGTATGCCAAGTGTCGCAAGTAGGCCTTCATGTCGGTAAAACCTTCGGGTATGGCATAATTGGGCAATACGATATCGCGATTCAAATCGGGAGTATCAATCGTGTCGATTAGTTTATTGGTATTTTCAAGAGCTTCTGGCAAATCTTTGAATAATTCGGCCATTTCCTCTTGTGTTTTGAAGAAAAATTCTTCATTGGGAAATCCAAATCGAAAGCCTTTGCCGCTCTCCTCGTTAGTTGCTTTGGGTGTAGCTTGAAATTCCGAGGTATTGATGCACAATAAAATATCATGCGCATTGGCGTCTTGTTGGTCGATATAATGCGAATCATTGGTAGCAATGATTGAGACGTTATATTTACGAGCAAACTTGATCAGCGTCTGATTGATATCTTCCTGACTTAAGCCTGTATTATCGATATTTTTCAAACCATGGCGCTGTAATTCCACATAAAAATCATCTCCAAAAAGATTGTGCCATTCTACAAACAGTTTTTCGGCCTCTTCTTCCCCTTTGAATAAAATAGCTTGAGGAATTTCCGCTCCAATACAACAAGAGGTAGCAATCAATCCCTCTGAATACTGTTTCAATAACTCTTTATCGATTCTCGGATATTTACTGTACAGACCTTCTAAATAACCCAATGAACAAAGTTTACTTAGGTTTTTGTACCCAACTTCGTTTTTGGCTAGTAACAATTGATGGTATCGCTTGTCTTTTTTACCTTGGGAAAAGGATTTTTCAAAGCGGTCGTGAACCATGTAAAATTCGCAACCAATAATGGGTTTAATTCCCTGCTTGGTGCTCTCTACATAAAAATCAAACGCCCCAAACATATTACCGTGGTCGGTAATGGCAACCGCCGGCATATTGTCTTGTTTGGCTTTGGCTATCAACTTCTTAACCTCAGCGGCTCCGTCTAATAATGAATATTGTGTGTGTACGTGTAAATGTGAAAATGAAGGCATACGAATAAACCCAAAATTACGTCATTCGCTCCTAGCAATAAAGTGTGTGAAGAAGTTTTGAAAAAGTAATTCTTACTTTATCTCGATGGGTTCGCTTGTGTCTGATTGCGACTCCTGATAATCATAAAAAATGGTATCGCCAGACAGTCCAGATTCTGTATAAGGAAGCATCCAATAAGGCTTGTCTCTCTTATAATATCCCTCTTCCTTTAACCATCCAGTTTGATAATACGACTGATATGGACCTTCGTAAAAGGAGGCGCCTGTTTTAGGATCGGTGTACATGGTGAATTTGGATAAACGTTGTCCGTTAGGATAGAAATTTTCTGTCCACACTTCGTGTGCCCCTTCATGTTTGGAAACATTTAATAAAGCGCCCGCCTTATTATAGGTAAGAATATACTTTACAGAATCACCGAGATAATAACGTCGCTCTTGAATGCTGCCGTCGTTCCTTTTTACTTCATCCAAAATAGCCACTTTGATTTTAGCCAAACTGTCTAATGAATTTTGATCGAAAACATAAGGTACATATCGGTTATCGGTTTCAGAACTTGAACAAGCCTCAAATAATAATGCGGAAAGGAAAATTCCCCCGATAAGGAAAGACAAACGTGGTTTCATATTACGCAAAATTAGTCTTAAGACTCGATACTTTAAAGGTTTATCCTCAATTTAATACTATTTACACACAGCCGGTAGTCATTGCATCATTATTGAATTAATTTTGCATGTTGTGCGGGTTACGGAACTAAAGTTATATCAATTCAAAAATCACAAAGCAAATTCATGGCATTTTTGCGATAAAATCAATGCATTTGCAGGTTTGAATGGTGTGGGGAAAACTAACATTTTAGATGCTCTGTATTATTTAAGTACCACCAAAAGTTATTTTAATCATAGCGACCAACAATTGGTTTTATTTGGCGAGGGAGAAGCCTCGGTTTATGCCAAAATTCACAAAGATCAGGAATTTGAAATTTTAGGAAGCTTTGGAGAAGGCAGAAAGAAAACGTTCAAGAAAAACGGCAAAGCCTATTCGCGATTGGTCGATCATATTGGATTCGTACAAGCCGTATTTATTACGCCTTACGACATTTCTTTGGTATTTGAAGGATCCGAAGAGAGAAGAAAGTTCATAGATTTTACTATCAGTCAATTAGACAAAGAATACCTTCATGACCTTATTGAATATCGCAAAGTACTTGACCAACGAAATGCCTTTTTGAAAAGCTTGGATGGCCGACTGATGGATACCTTACTGCTGGAAAGTTTTGATCGCACCTTGGTGCCCATAGGAAGTCGTATTTACGAAAATCGCAAATCTTTCCTCGGTGATTTTTTGCCAATTTTCCAAGAAATACACGATGCATTGGCTCAATCGCTTGTGCCAGTGAGCCTGGTATATGAATCCGGCTTGAACGACCGTTCGTTTCAAGAACTTTTGCAGAATCATACCCAAAAAGATGTGTACGCCCAACGCACCACTCAAGGCATACATAAAGACGATCTGGTTTTTGAGATTAATAATATGCCCCTGAAAAAGTTTGGTTCTCAAGGACAAATTAAAACGTTTGTGGTGGCTCTTAAGCTTGCACAATATCAATATTTGAGACGTAAGTCAGGCGACTTACCTATATTATTGCTCGATGATATTTTTGAAAAAATCGATGCTTCGCGATCTCAAAGACTCATGGAAATGGTTTGTTCTCCGGAATATGGACAAATTTTCATCAGCGACACGCACGGTCAGCGCATCAATGAGCATTTCGAACCTTTTGACGTGGCGTTTAAATTGTTTGAATTAACTGAACAAACCGACCATCAGGTCTAAATCCTTATAGGGCAATCCAAATTTCTGGGCCAGTTGTTTATTCGTCAAACTGCCCTTATACATATAAGTTCCGCGACGAAGTCCTTTGTTAATCTTAAGGGCATCCGCAAATCCGCCTTGCGTAACGATAGCCTCTAACATGGGTGTAAACAAATTACTTAAGGCATAACTCGCAGTTCTACTTACCCGGGAAGGGATGTTAGGCACGCAATAGTGAATAACATCGTACTTTTTAAAAACAGGATTTTCGTGAGAGGTCAATTGTGATGTTTCGAAATTTCCCCCGCGATCAATGGCGACGTCAATAACTACAGAGTTAGGCTTCATAGACGCAATCATTTCTTTGGTAACCACTACAGGACTTCTGTGTTGTTTGCCTGAGTAGGCTCCAATAAGTACATCCGCGCGTTGTACGGCAGATTGAAGGGTTTGAGGCTGTAAGGTGGAGGTGTATAAATGATGACCGAACGTTTTTTGAATCCGTCTCAAACGATACACATCATTATCAAAAATCTTCACATTGGCGCCCAAACCGGTAGCGGCTTTGGTTGCAAATTCACCCACGGCACCGGCTCCCAAAATCACCACCTGAGTAGGAGGAACTCCGGCAAAACCGCCTAATAATTCACCTTTCCCGATATGGGTATTGTTTAAATATTCTGCGGCAATCATAATAGAAGCAGTTCCGGCAATTTCGCTCATGGCTCTGATAAGGGGCAAGGCTCCGGACTCATCCTCGATAAATTCATAGGCCATAGCATGAATTTTTTTATCGAGTAGTTGCTTGAGCAATGCACCATCTAACTGATTTATTTGCAATGCCGAAATCAATAACTGACCGGGTTTCATAAAGCCCAATTCCTCTAAAGTCGGAGGATCAATTTTCAAAACTACATCAGACAGGTAAACTTCTTTTACATTATCGGTAACAATGGCTCCATTTTCACTGTAGGAATGATCGCTAAAATTGGCATTAAGGCCGCAGCCCGATTGTATGATAATTTCATGACCTAATCCCACTAAATATCCAACAGCCGATGGGCTTAAAGGAACCCTATTTTCTTGAAACGTTATTTCTTTTGGGATGCCCATTCTCAGGGTATGCGCATGTAATTTCTTTTTTAAAAATTGCACTTGGGTTTCTGCAGCAGAATGCACAGAAATAGAAGGGCTAACTACGGGCTCAGTCATAAATACGAGTGTCTATTATATATGTCAATCCCACACGATCACGGCTGATATTAGGGACCTTTTCCACAAATATACAACAATTACTTCGATGCAATTAAGGGGTGTAAGTCGGAAAAACGAGATTCCTGTTGTAAATTGCGAATGTAAAATGAAAGTATACTTCCAGACCGCCACTCGCCTGTCTTTCCTTTTTGTGGGAAGCCTTTGTTTGAGCTTTGGGCGGCTTAGTGCCCAAGCACCTATTTTAACACCTGTAAAAAAATCGCCTAATAATATTGCCCGTATTGATAGCTTGACTCAGGCGCTCTATACTAAAATACCTTCTCATATAACACCCAATCTGATTTTAGACGAAGGATTTAACAAATCCCAATTTAAAGAGGCAATGGAAATGTTAGGCAGCTCCATACCTTTTGAATATCACAAGTTGGTGGAAGAACAAATCCGATATTTTTCAAAAATACACCCCAGTTTTTACGACAGATTGCACGAGCGTATGAGTTTGTACTTTCCCGTTTTCGAGGAAATTTTGGATAAAAAAGGACTTCCCACAGAATTAAAATACGTTTCGGTTATCGAATCCTCATTGAATCCCAACGCCGTTTCTTGGGCAGGCGCAACGGGACTTTGGCAATTTATGCCTTACACGGGCAAGCACATGGGCATGACGATCAATCATTCTTTAGACGAGCGTAAAAGCATCCTTGCCTCTACCGAAAAAGCATGCGAATATTTTTCTAATTCAATGGCCATTTTCGATGATTGGCTCTTAAGTATTGCATCATACAATTGCGGTGCGGGTAATGTACAACGAGCCATTCGCAGGGCAGGTGGTAACAAAAAGACTTTTTGGGAAATCCTCCCCTTTTTACCCAAGGAAACCCGTTATTATGTTCCCAAATTCATAGCAATGGCATATGTGCTCAATTTTACAGAACATGCCAACAGACCTAAGTATAACAAACAGACGCAGTTTTTAGTTCCTACACGGGTGGATAGCAGTTTGCATTTGGCTAAAATGTGCACCTTTCTAGCCGGAGATCAGAAGTCAGACTTACTGTCGCTAAACTGCGAATTTATTAAACCTAACACTGGAAATGCCACGAATAACACCATACTATTACCTTACAGTTACAGTATGTGTTTTATTTCTGAGAATGATTCATTAACGAGTTACGCTGCCTTGAGCCTTGCGGAATTAAAATCTCAAAGCTACGGCAATAGTTCATCCAATAGATATGGCACTCGTTCAACCAAAAGAAGCGGTAATAGTCGAGTACATATAGTAAAACGTGGCGAAACTTTGAGCCACTTATCTCACCGATACGGCGTTTCTGTTAAATCCATTATGCAAGCGAACGGCATGCGAAATTCTCGAATCAGAGTTGGACAACGTTTGGTAATTGGAGGTTACAAACACACCAAAAACCACCCATAACAGCATCATGAAGTCTGTTGTCATTTTTGCTTCAGGGTCTGGAACCAATGCTGAAAATATTATACAGTGTTTGCATCAAAAACGACTGCTCGTTACTCGTATATATTGTAATAATAGCCAAGCTGGAATCATAGAAAAGGCGGAAAGATTACACATTCCGATTTGTATGATTTCTAAAGCCGATTGGAAAGAAAGAAATGATTCGAATTGGCAGGTTCAACTAACGAATGACAATCCGGATTTAATTGTTTTGGCCGGATTTCTATGGAAAATCCCTGAATATCTGATTAACCAATTCCCTGATAAAATAATAAACTTACATCCCTCATTATTGCCAAAATATGGCGGCAAAGGGATGTATGGATTGAACGTTCACAAAGCTGTCATAGAAAACAAAGAATTAACAACAGGCATTACGATTCATTGGGTAAATGCAGAATACGATGAAGGTGGTATTCTGTTTCAGGCAGAAATGTACGTTTCACCCTCCAAAACCCCGGAAGATTTAGCAGAAAGAATTCACAAATTAGAACATGCCCATTTCCCAGATGTGATTCGTCAAGTGTTACACTGTTGAACAGGCAATAAAAATTTCCCAAAAGAATACACACAAACTAAATCACTCAAAAACGTGATGTAGTTTTGCAAATATATCAAACTATGAAATTATCAAAGCATATCGAAACCAATGTACTTCATGCGGGTATCGAACCCGATCCAAGTACCGGAGCCATTATGACTCCTATTTTCCAAACGAGCACCTATGTACAATCGGCCCCGGGCGAACATAAAGGTTACGAATATGCGCGTACCCAAAATCCAACACGCGATGTTTTGCAAAAGAATATTGCCGCATTAGAGCAAATGAATTTTGGATTGTGCTTCAGCACCGGCATGGGTGCCGTTGATGCCTGCATCAAATTATTGTCTCCTGGCGATGAAGTCATTGCCACTAACGATTTGTATGGCGGCAGCTATCGTATTTTTACCACCATTTTTGCCAAAATGGGCATTAAATTCCATTTTGTAGACATGAGTAATCCGGAGAATGTGCGTGCCGTAATATCTGCCAATACTAAAATGATTTGGGTTGAAACACCTACGAATCCATTATTACGAATTATCGATATAGAAGCCGTTTCTAAAATCGGACATGAAGCCAATGCTATTG
>CBFHXF010000016.1:0-39467 GCA_965659745.1 Bacteroidia bacterium | reverse complement strand
GAAGCCGCCTCAAGCCTGAACCTCTTTTAATAATTGCAATTATAGTGACATTGAATTTTTGCAATTATCGCAGATTTCCGTTCGGGGGAAGCCGCTTCAAGCCTGAACTTTTATGATAGTTGCAATTATTGGGATGTTGAATTATTGCAATTATCGCAGATTTTAATTGGGGGAAGCCGCCTCAAGCCTGAAACTTTTCTGTGAGCCTCTTTTAATAATTGCAATTATTGGGATGTTGAATTATTGCAATTATCGCAGATTATTATTCGGGGGAAGCCGCCTCAAGCCTGAACTTTTATGATAGTTGCAATTATTCGGATGTTGAATTATTGCAATTATCGCAGATTACAGTGGGTTGTTTGAAAAGAAGCCTACTTAGATATGAAAACAGGCCGCCCAAAATAAGCAGCCTGTCGGGGAAATTTACTTAACTGATACGGGAAACGTGACTTCGACGTCGGTTTCTCCAATGGCACAAGAACCATTTTTAATTTTGGGTTGGTGTTTCAGCGCTACGGTAATTCCGCCATCGTGAATGAGAAGGCCCTTCCATGTGCTCGTTAATCCCAATTCCAAGTTTTGCGCATCTTTATCGGTACGAAGTATTTCTAAATGCACCACGGTTGCAACACTTGTATGGGTATAACAAACCAAATGATCGGTAGCTTCTTCTAAAATTTCAGAATTCACTTCCTCGTTTTTACCGTCGTGAATGTGGTAAAAATGCGCTTTTACTTGGTACAAACTGTCTTTTTGTAATTGAATAGTATCGGGTAAAATGGGATCGTTACCGCCGATACCGTCTTCATCGGTCCAAAGAACCGTAAAATTAGCGGTTGTATCACTCGGATGAATGAACTCTAGGGCAACCGAGTTTATCAATTCGCCTTCATCGTGTTGGTGATCATCGTCGTCGTGATCATGGTCGTCGCAGGCATTGAAAAGCAGACTGCTGCTTGCAATTAATGCCCATAGTAGGGATTTTTGGATGTGTTTTTTCATGGTGTTTTTGAATTGTTATTTGTTCATATTATTTGTTTTGTTTTATCTGAAGTTATTCATCTTTGTTTTTCGTGATTGTGGAGGGATGATTTTTCATGGTATTTTGAATCCGGTTTTTTTAGAGTCTTTTATTTGGAGGTGTTGGTATTAATGTTTTTCATGCTCGCGGTGGTGGTGGAGTTTGGCGGTAATTTGTAGGCTGATATTGCGACCTGCCTGCGGAGTGAAATACCGGAATCTATCGAGATAGTCGCGGTATTCGGTGTTGAACAAATTGTGTATGCCGAGCTTGATACGTAAATCGATTGATTTGAGGAGTCCCGGACTCTGAACAAAGGCATCGGTGAGTAGATAACCAGGAGGGGGAGTCATTAAATCGGTACCCTCGGTGAAAAATAGAGTAGGAGCCACGGCGCTTTGTCGGAGGGTTACTTGCCATTTATTCCAATAATGTTGCCATTGAATGCGGGCGCTGAGCGGCGGGATTTGGGTGGGATATCTATTTGGATTCCAAATACGCCCCCAGATGGCATCGCCGCTGATTTCTAAATTTCCTTGTGAGTAACTGCGAATCCAGATTAGATTAACACCGGCCATGGTGCTCGGTAAGGATTCATATATATAATAGGGAAACGCACCGCGAATGGTAAGTAAAGGCGTTGCCTGTGGGTTTAAATGGATGTAATTATTAGAATGAAGGGCATAAACATTACTGCGCCAAGAGTTTACGTTGCCTCTGTACTGGTATTCCCAATCTATTTTAAGTCCGCGTTCCATGGGCAACAGCGGATTTCCTTCTTCGTAACTGGCACTTCCGTGATGCACGCCTGCGCTGAAGCGTTCATTAACAGACGGGGCTCTGTTTCCCAAGGAAATATGAAATTCGTTTTTCTGATTTCGCTGATTCCAAATTAAAGAGTAAGCCGCTGATATCCCTCCAAATGTTTCGAATTGGGAGGTGTTTTTAACTTGGGTTTGGCGTCTGATATAGTCGTATCTGAGGGCCAGATTTTGATTTACACTAGGCTTTTCTGATGGAATTTGAACATTGAAGAAGGCAGCAGCATCATTCCCTCGGTAGGTAGGTGCCAGATAAAATCCACCCCAATCTTGGTCGCGATATTCGTGTTGCACTCCCCATTGCGCATTCCAAGAGCCTAATTGTATAGACTGATGTAAGTAACTTTGAACACTGTGTACCCAAATGTTTAACTGAGGAAAGTCAAGTTGAGAATTCCGGTGTGGGTCAAATTCTTTACGTTGATTTCTTTGGTAGCCTAATTTGAGTTGTATTCCTCTGGGGGAAATCGTTTTACGTTCCCAACTTATTCGTGTATGTGTGGCTTCTTGTCGGGGTTTCCCTATATCTCGAGTTATCGTATTGCTCAAAATTAAGGGATGCGGTGCGTTGATGGCATTGGCTAAATCGGTGGTGTTACCGATATGACTTCCTAAATAAATTCCCCCAATAAAATTAAAATAAGATGCATCTATAAAGTGAATGGCTTTTTTCGTTTTTTGACTGATACCCGTATAGAGGCTGCTTTCTTGGTAGGCCGTATTAGGCAGAATTCCATTGGGGATGGAATAATCGCCCGCGTTTTGATGTTGCGCACTGAGGTAGAAGCCATTTGATTCTTTATCGCCGCCTTGGGAATAGGTTACGCCGCTTTGCCAAGATTGAGAGTTGCTTTGGTATCCAGCGGATATTTCTGCAGTGTTTTCAAAGGCATGGTACTGAGGGCGGTAGGATATTTCGAGGAAGTTGCCCCAACCGTCGGCACTGCGTTTAAGGGCTTCGGTTCCTTTCGCAATGGTGATTTCCTGAGCCCCGAGGCGACCTAATTCTGGAGCGTGATCGCTGCCCCAAGCTTGTCCTTGAATTCTCAATCCATCTTGAAATAAAGGCAGTCGCAATCCGGTAAGTCCTTGCAGCATGGGTTTTTGAATGCTATTTCCGGTACGTTGCAATCGGACCATGGGAATTTCGGCGAGTTGCTCACTGATGCTGCTAGAATGGGTTATGGGTAATTGGGCTATATGCAGGTGATCGGCGGCAATATGAATATTATGTTGAATAATATGGGTTTCTGCAAGTACCGAGATAGAGTCAATTTCCCAAGTAATAATTTGGATTTCTTTTTGAGTGGAAATGGGTTGGTGCTGGTGGATGCCATTGAACCATATATCCAATTCATAATGGGTATCGCACAATTTTGTAAAATGTGCAAATCCTTGTGCATCTGTTTTTTGCAAAATATGCAAATCTTCTATGAATACCTCGGCCTGAATAATGGGCTGTAGGGTGTGGTTCAAAATTTGAACATGGATTTCTTGGTCGCAAACTTTGGTCTGCGCGAACAGGGCATTGTGGTATACGGGTATTAGAATAAACGCACCGATAAACAGTGCTTTTTTAAGCCATTTTTTCATAAGTGTAATGTTGCGGTTTGAGAAATCGGATTATCCGATTGTTTCCGGAAGCATTACACGTTGGGTGGCGATTTGTTTTTTGAGTGGGGAGTCCAATTAGAAGTAGGACTGCAGAGGGAAAGCGTGATTAATAAGTTGCTGTTACCCGAAAATGGGGCAAGTTGGCAAGTTAGGGGAGATTCGGCTAGAGGAACGTAAAAGTCACAAATAGGACAATCTTCTTCAACGGAGCTATGGGCTCCATTGGGAATTGTTTTTTGAACTTTGGAATGAGAATGTGTAGAATGGGCGTCGTGGTGCGTATGATTTACAGAAAGCTGCCACAGTGAGAAGCAGCTGAGTAAGAATAACGCTATGTACGACTTAGATTTCAATGTTTAGGCTAATTCTTGTAATTGCTGAGTCATAACCCGCAATTCATCGCGATTGAGTTCGTTATCGCTTTTTACGCACAAGCTGATGAAGAAAATCAAATTATCGGTTGCCGTTTCGATTTCTTCAGCTAGGGGAACTTCGAAACTTTCATTGGCTTCTAAATGTTGCCAAAGCAAACGAAGAGCGCGGGTGATTAAGGGATCGTTTTCCAACTTAGCTAATTCACGTGCTTCTTGTAATGGAGCTATCAAAGCGGTGCTTATTCCGGTGTTTTCTACTTCTTTGATAAGCTGTTTAAGTATTTCGTTTCCTTTAGGGTTGCGCATGTGTTTGATAATTGATTTGCAAAATTACATATTTTAATCAGGTGTTGCAACGTTGATTTTTGGTTTTGGAGAATTACGGGTTGCATAAAAAGTAGCGGCTAACACGATTAAGATCCACAATATTTTCATTCCGCTAACAGAATCGGTTTGAAGAACGAAGGCAATAATGGTGGCGAGCAAGGGTTGAAGGTATATGTAAATTCCGGTTAGGGTAGGGCCTGCAACCTTAACGGCATAGGCGTTCATGAAATACACCATGAAACTCATTACCACGAGTATGTAGGTTATTTTCCCCCAGATAGGAGAAGGAATGGCGGTAAAGTTGGAATGCAAAAGGGCATAAATTCCGATGGGTGAGATGAAAAGGAAACCAAAGGTGAACGTCCATTTATTAAGGGTAATTGGAGGGTAAATGGCGGTGAGTTTTTTGATGCGCACGAGATAAATGGCGTAGAAAATGGCATTTATGAAGACGAAAAAATCACCCATTAAAGTTTCTTTGGTGAAGGTATGGTGGCTTTCGGTGAGAAGTTTGTAGCAGGCCCAGGCGGCGGTAATTAAGGCAAATACGAACCCAAAATTGGGTTTTGCTTTGAGGCGGAGGTGGTCAAAAAGGGCTACGAATAATGGGGTAGCGAGCATGAGTACGGCGGCGTTTATGGGGTAGGTAGATTGGAGTCCTTTGAAGAACAGATACATATTGGCACTGGTTCCAAAAAATCCACAAATGGCGAATTCCAGGCCGTGTTTTTTCCAGTCTATTTTTATGGATTTTCCCCAGAAGCCTATTAGGTGAAAGGCGAGAGTGGCGAAAGCCACGCGCATCCAAACCAAGGCTTCCGCGTTTAAATATTTGGGCATTATTTCACCAGCCCAAGAGAATAGTATGCCATAAAAGAGGCTTACTAAAAAGAGAACGAGATGCACGTTCATTTACTTCCAGCCGTTTTTACGTTTTATGTTTTCGTAGGCCTTCTGAACCCGAATGAATTTATCTTCGGCACTTTTCTTCTCGTTATCGGAAAGTCCTTGGAGTCTATCGGGATGGAAGCGCAGGGCTAGTTTACGATAGGCTTTTTTTACTTCCTCTTCAGTGGCAGAGTTGGTTACGTCTAGGATTTTGTAATCGGAATCTACCGATTCCACAAACATGGCCCTTAGCGAGAGGTAGTCGGGGGTGCTTATGCCGAGTTGGGTGGCTACTTGTTGAATGAGTTGAATTTCGGCATCTGAAATGACGCCATCGGCGCGTGATATTCTAAAAAGAATGTGAACTAATTCTAAACGAGGGGAGTAGCCCATGCGATTGCGCAGATTTCGGCACACGTCGTATAGGTTGTGTTCTTCTTTAAGGTAGTCGCGTAATTTTAGCAGCATCAAACGGCTTTCATTTTCGCCGTAGGTGCGCAGGAGCATGGACTTAACCAAGTCGAGTTCGCTTTTCATGGCTACCCCATCTGCCTTCATTACGGCTGCGATGAGAATGAGTAAAGAATTTTTAAAATCGGCCGGATGGGTATTTTGATTACTGTAGGAATTTGAAAAAGTATTTCGTTGGTAGGTTTCCTCGTTGGATCCGCCATAGGCATGATCGACGTATGATCCTATCATGAAACCCACCACGGCTCCAAAGAAGCCGGAGGAAAGAAATCCTATTATAGCACCTATTATTCTGAAGCTCACGATTTTAAGGATTTAAGAAATCTGACAATGACTTCATGCGATTTTGGAGAACGATATCTTGGCTGAGCCACAGATGGGGGTCTTGAGAAGATTTCACCCAATAGAGCGCCGTTTGCACGGTTTCTGTAGCATTGGGTCGCGCATCCATGATAATGTCTTCAAAACCCTGATGGGCGAATACGTTTAAAGTCGTAACTTGGTTTTGAGTAGTGGTATACTGAAAAGAAATAATAGGGGGAAGCGAAGAAATAGAGTCTTTTAGTTTTTTATCTTTGTTGATACCCGCTACCGTGCCGGCTTCGCGGGAAAACTCGCTGCATAGAATAAGATATCCTGCCAATAAAGAACGGTTGGCTTCACGGATATTGTTTTTCGAGTCTTTGATTTGTATTTGATTGTTTTCTTGTAGGATTTCGAAGCTTTTTTCGGGATGTTGTGGCCAGGTAACCTTGAGCGATTGGATGTCATTTGGATTCAATTGTACAAGCTTGAGGGTTCTCCATATATGAATATCATTATTGAAGTAGGGGGTGAGATAGCCTTGGAAACCTGGAATTTCTACGATACACGGATTGTCATAATCGGCCTTATACATATATGTGGCCATATTATCTTGGGTAGAGCCTCCTACATATATAGAGTGTACTTCTTTTCCATTTATGGAGAAACTGGCTTTCACGGCGGAGAGCGCCATTTTACGTGAAAGGTTTTTAACGGATTCTCCTGTTACAGGACGTTGAACTTTTAATTTGCGCATAGCCCAATTGAGTAACATTTGAACATTTTGGGAATCTGCTTTAAAAGTATCTAATTGGTTAAATACATACCATTGGTTATTTTTCTTTTGGAAGTAGAGGGGGGCATTTTTGGGGTCATTAGGTACAAAGCGGAAGGCATCGATTTGTTCGGGATTTTGAAGGGCGAACATATCGGGCTTGTAATTACCGGTTTGGTTGATATTTTTCCAAAGGGCAAAGGCTGCTATTATGGCAATAACGGCAACCAGTATGGGTTTGGCATAGGAGCTTTTGAGAACAGGCATTTTATATAGGGGTACAAATTTAAGGTAGGGATATGAAAAAAGGGCAAGAATTCGCGGAAGGAGGAGATTTCTAAAAAAATATTACAACTTACTTGATTAGTCCAAAATTATGTCTATTTTTGCAGTCCTTTTTGAGAATCACTACAGAGAAACAGACAAAAGGAAACGTTCTAAAACATACAAGCCACCATAGCTCAGCTGGTAGAGCAACTGACTTGTAATCAGTAGGTCGTTGGTTCGATCCCGACTGGTGGCTCAAGGTAAAAGCGCATGTATAAGAGACTTGGTAACTCTCTTGCACGAAACAAAAAAAGGGGGTATCGCATAGCGGCAATTGCGGCGGACTGTAAATCCGCTCCTTCGGGTTCAGTGGTTCGAGTCCACTTACCCCCACGAGTACATGTTAGCTTTTACCAAATTGCGGGAGTAGCTCAGTTGGTAGAGCGACAGCCTTCCAAGCTGTAGGTCGCGAGTTCGAGCCTCGTCTCCCGCTCGAAAATAGTCGGCGAAAGTCGACTAAAAGCCGATGTAGCTCAGGGGTAGAGCGTTTCCTTGGTAAGGAAAAGGTCAGGGGTTCAATTCCCCTCATTGGCTCAAACACAATTTAAAAACACAAACAAACACCAAACACTATGGCAAAAGAAACATTTGACCGTTCCAAGCCGCACTTGAACATTGGTACTGTGGGTCACGTTGACCACGGAAAGACTACCTTGACTGCGGCTATTACCTCCGTATTGGCTAATGCAGGATTTTCCGATGCGCGTTCATTCGACTCTATCGACTCAGCACCTGAAGAGAAAGAGCGTGGTATTACAATTAACACCGCACACGTGGAGTACCAAACCGCTAACCGTCACTATGCGCACGTTGACTGTCCAGGTCACGCCGATTACGTGAAGAACATGGTTACGGGTGCTGCTCAGATGGACGGCGCCATTTTGGTGGTTGCTTCTACTGACGGACCGATGCCACAAACCCGCGAGCACATCCTTTTGGCTCGTCAGGTTGGTGTACCTCGCTTGGTAGTATTTATGAACAAAGTAGACATGGTTGACGATGAAGAATTGTTAGACCTAGTTGAAATGGAAATTCGTGAATTATTAGATTTCTACGAATTTGATGCAGACAACACTCCAATCATTCGTGGTTCTGCACTTGGTGCATTGAACGGTGAGCAGAAGTGGGTAGATACCGTATTGGAATTAATGAACTCAGTTGACGAGTGGATACCAGTACCTCCACGTATCGTTGACCAAGCGTTCTTGATGCCAATCGAAGACGTTTTCTCTATCACAGGTCGTGGAACTGTAGCTACAGGTCGTATCGAGCGTGGTGTAATTAACGTTGCAGATCCTGTGGAAATTATCGGTTTTGGTGCACAGTTGACTTCAACTTGTACTGGGGTTGAGATGTTCCGTAAATTGTTAGATCGCGGAGAAGCGGGTGACAATGCAGGTATCTTGTTGCGTGGTATTGACAAAAATGATATCCGTCGTGGTATGGTTATTTGTAAGCCAGGTTCAGTAACTCCTCACAAAAAGTTCAAAGCTGAGGTTTACGTATTGAGCAAAGAAGAAGGTGGTCGTCACACTCCTTTCTTTAACAAATATCGCCCACAGTTCTATTTCCGTACTACAGACGTAACAGGTGAAATTACACTTGCTGAAGGTACTGAAATGATCATGCCTGGTGATAACGTATCTATAACAGTAGACTTAATCAATCCTATCGCGATGGAAAAAGGTTTGCGTTTCGCTATCCGTGAGGGTGGTAGAACAGTAGGTGCGGGTCAGGTAACTGAAATTCTTGAATAATAGCTAATATCGCTATACAATAAAAAGGAGCCTTGTGCTCCTTTTTATACGGGCATAGTTCAATGGTAGAATAGAGGTCTCCAAAACCTTTGATCTGGGTTCGAATCCTGGTGCCCGTGCAACAAAAAAAGTAAATAAAATGGCAAATCGCATTACCCATTATATCCGGGAAGTGAAAGACGAGTTGGTGAACAAGGTTTCTTGGCCCACTTGGTCCGAACTTCGTGAAAGTACATGGATTGTTATCGTAGCATCCTTGTTGTTCTCATTGGTTATATGGGGACTTGATAGTGCTTTAGGATTTTCTACTACACAGTTTTACAAACTGTTCAAATAAACGTTCTCAATGACAACAACAGAAGACAAATATAAGTGGTACGTTGTGCGTGCAATAACCGGACAAGAAAAGAAGGTTAAGCATAGCATAGAGGTCGAACTCGAACGCGACAAAAAGCTTGTGTTTGTGCCTGAAATTCTTATTCCTACAGAAAAGATCTATCAGGTAAAAGATGGTAAGAAGGTTATCAAAGAACGAAATGCATTTCCAGGTTACATTTTAATTCAAGCTGATTTCAGTGATCCAGAGGTAATGCCGTTAATAAAAGGTGTTTCAGGCGTTGTAGGCTTTCTAGGTGCCAAAGACAGCCCAGTTCCTTTAAGACCATCAGAGTTAAATCGTATTTTAGGAACAGCCGACGAATTAAGCGCCGAGGAATCAGGTCCAGACGAGCATTACTTAGTAGGTGAGAATGTAAAAGTAGTAGATGGTCCGTTCAACGATTTCGATGGTGTGATTGAAGAAGTTCAAGAAGACAAACGTAAGTTGAAAGTGATGGTTAAGATATTTGGACGCAGAACTCCATTGGAACTTAACTACAACCAAGTTCAAAAATTGTAAATAAACGTAAAAGTAAGTAACAGTATAACATGGCAAAGGAAATTTCAGGTTTTGTAAAACTCCAAGTAAAAGGTGGTCAGGCGAATCCCTCACCCCCAATTGGTCCCGCACTTGGTGCGAAAGGGGTCAACATCATGGACTTTTGCAAACAATTCAATGCGCGTACCCAAGATTCAATGGGTAAGGTATTACCGGTAGTAATTACGGTGTACTCTGACAAATCTTTTGATTTTATTATCAAGACACCTCCTGTAGCAGTTCAGTTGGTAGATGCGAGTAAAATTAAGAAAGGTTCTGCAGAGTCTAATCGTAAAAAAGTGGGTTCTGTAACTTGGGATCAAGTGCGTCAGATTGCCACCGACAAAATGCCAGATTTAAATTGCTTCACTGTAGAATCAGCCATGAAGATGGTTGCGGGTACAGCAAGAAGTATGGGTTTAACCATTAACGGAGACGCTCCATTCTAAGTATGAAAATCACAAAGAAAAGAAAAGTTGCTTTAGAGGCGTATGATGCTACAAAATCATACACACTTTTAGAAGCTGCCGATATCATCAAGAAGATTTCTTCCACTAAATTCGATTCTTCCTTTGATATTGACGTTCGCTTAGGTGTAGATCCTCGTCAAGCGAATCAAATGGTTCGTGGTGTTGCTTCTTTGCCACATGGATTGGGTAAAACCGTTCGCGTTTTGGCTTTGGTAACTCCAGATAAAGAAGAGGAAGCACGTGCTGCGGGTGCAGATCACGTTGGTTTGGATGATTATATTGAGAAAATCAGTTCAGGTTGGACAGATATCGACATCATTGTAGCGGTTCCTGCTGTAATGGCTAAGATAGGCCGTTTAGGTAAAATATTAGGACCACGTAACTTAATGCCAAACCCTAAGAGTGGTACAGTTACCACCGAAGTGGGAAAAGCGGTAACCGAAGTGAAAGCGGGTAAAATTGACTTCAAGGTTGACAAAACCGGAATTATTCATGCTTCAGTAGGTAAGGTTACTTTCGATTCGCAGATGTTAAGTGAAAATGCTATTGAATTAGTTCAAGTGTTGCATAAACTTAAGCCTTCTGCGGCCAAAGGTACCTACTTTAAGAGTATTTTCGTAAGTAGCACCATGAGTCCGAGCGTTTCTATAGACATCAAATCAATCCCTGGAATTTAATAGCGATGAACAAATTAGAAAAACAACAAATCGTTACGGAATTGGTTGAAACTTTGAATAACAACCCTTTCGTATACTTAGCTGACACCGAAGGTTTATCAGCTGGAGATACTAACGCGTTCCGTCGTTTATTATTTGAAAACGGTGTATCAATGCGTATGGTTAAGAACACTTTGGTAAGAAAAGCGATGGAGGAAAGCGATAAAGATTTCGGAGATTTAGTTTCTGTATTGACAGGAACTACCTGCGTAATGTTTGCTGAGAATGTAAAAGCTCCCGCAAAAAGCATCAAAAAGTTCCGTGCTAAATCAGATAAGCCACTTTTAAAAGGTGCTTGGATAGATAGCAGTGTTTTCATTGGTGATGATCAACTAGGTGCTCTGATTGACTTGAAGAGCAAAGAAGATCTTATCGGAGATATCATACATTTGTTGCAATCTCCTGCCAAGAATGTTATTGGCGGATTGCAATCTAATGCTGGACAAAAAATTGCTGGATTGGTGAAAGCCCTTTCTGAAAGATAATTAAATATAAAACAAAATAAAAACAACACTTAAACACGTATAACAATGGTAGATTTAAAAGAATTCGCGAACCAGTTGGTAAATCTCACTGTAAAAGAAGTAAATGAGCTTGCTCAAATCTTGAAAGAAGAGCACGGTATTGAGCCTGCTGCTGCTGCTGTAGCTGTTGCTGCCCCTGCGGGTGGTGATGGTGCTGCTGCTGCTGCTGAGCAATCCGAGTTTGATGTAATCTTGACAAGTGCAGGTGCAGGTAAACTTCAAGTAGTGAAGGTAGTAAAAGATCTTACAGGTCTTGGCTTGAAAGAAGCTAAAGAATTGGTAGACGGTGCTCCTAAGGCTGTGAAAGAAAAAGTATCTAAAGCGGAAGCAGAAGATATCGCAGCTAAATTGAAGGAAGCCGGTGCTGAAGTTGAAATCAAGTAAACCGACCCCAACACAACTCCTAAGCCCCCGGTAAACCCGAGGGGCTTTTGGGCGTTTAACGCCCCCAAAATGCTCCATTGTCAAACAAAAAAAACACAACATTGAGTACACTTCAAAATAATAGGGTAGCATTCGGTAAGGTAAAACATGCCATCGAATACCCAGACTTCTTGGATGTTCAGTTGAAATCGTTCCAAGAGTTTTTCCAATTAGATACCCCTTCCGATTTACGTGAAGGTGAAGGTTTGTTCAAAGTTTTCCGTGAAAATTTTCCGATCAATGATACTCGGAATATTTTCAATTTGGAATTTTTGGATTACTTCGTAGATCCCCCGCGTTATACCATTCAAGAATGTATCGACAGAGGCTTGACCTATGCAGTTCCCTTGAAGGCAAAATTGCGTTTAAGTTGTAATGATCCCGAACATGAAGATTTTGAAACGATCGTTCAAGATGTTTATTTGGGAACTTTACCTTACATGACACCAAATGGTACCTTCGTAATAAACGGTGCCGAACGCGTTATTGTAAGCCAATTACACCGTTCTCCTGGTGTTTTCTTCGGACAAAGCATTCACTCAAACGGAACCAAGCTATTTTCGGCTCGTGTAATTCCATTTAAAGGTAGTTGGATAGAATTTGCAACTGACGTTAATGCCGTGATGTATGCATACATTGACAGAAAGAAAAAATTCCCGGTTACTACCTTGTTGCGTGCTATCGGTTTTGAAAGCGATAAAGACATTTTAGATATTTTCGGTTTAAGTGAAGAAGTAAAAGTATCTAAAGCGGGTTTAAAGCGCGTTCTTGGCCGTAAATTGGCCGCTCGTGTGTTGCGCACTTGGATTGAAGATTTCGTTGATGAAGATACCGGAGAGGTAGTTTCTATCGAACGGAATGAAGTAATCTTGGAACGCGATACGGAGCTTTTAGAAGATCATATAGATGTAATTGTAGACGCTAACGTTAAATCCATTATCTTAAGTACTCAAGGTGAAGGAGATATCGATTACAGTGTTATCTACAATACGCTTCAAAAAGATACTTCAAATAACGGTAAAGAAGCGTTAGAAGTTATTTATCGTCAGTTGAGGAATGCAGATCCCCCAGATGAAGAAACTGCTCGCGGTATTATTGAGCGTTTGTTTTTCTCTGATAAACGTTACGATTTGGGTGAAGTAGGTCGTTACAGAATTAATCAAAAGTTAAAACTCGATGCCTCTATGGATGTTCGCGTTTTAACGAAAGAAGATATAATTTCTATCATTAAATATTTGATCCATCTTTATAATGGATCTGAAATCTTAGATGATATTGATCACTTGTCAAACCGTCGTGTTCGTACTGTTGGTGAGCAGCTTTATGCTCAATTCGGTGTGGGTTTGGCGCGTATGGCCCGTACCATCCGTGAAAAAATGAACATTCGTGATAATGAGGTTTTCACTCCACAAGACTTAGTGAATGCCCGTACGTTATCTTCGGTTATTAATTCATTCTTTGGAACGAATCAGCTTTCTCAGTTTTTAGATCAAATCAATCCTCTGGCAGAAATTACGCACAAACGTCGTTTGAGCGCATTAGGTCCAGGTGGTTTGAGTCGTGAACGTGCCGGATTTGAGGTTCGTGACGTACACTATACGCACTATGGTCGTTTGTGTACTATCGAAACTCCAGAAGGACCGAATATCGGTTTGATTTCTTCTCTTTGCGTACATGCTAAAATAAATGGCATGGGCTTCCTTGAAACACCTTATCGTGAGGTAAAAGAAGGAAAAGTAACAGGTGAAATTATTTATCTAAGTGCGGAAGAAGAAGATGGTAAAACCATTGCACAGGCTAACGCTGAGTTGGATGAAAAAGGAAACTTCATTACTGAACTCGTAAAGAGTCGTAAAGAAGGTGACTTCCCGCTTATGGGTCCAGGTCAGTTGGATTATATGGATGTGGCTCCCAATCAGATTGTATCGATTGCAGCTTCGTTGATTCCTTTCTTGGAACACGACGATGCTAACCGTGCATTGATGGGGTCAAACATGCAACGTCAGGCAGTGCCATTATTGGTGCCTGATTCTCCAATCGTAGGTACGGGACTTGAAGAAAAAGTGGCTAGAGACAGTCGTTCAATGGTTACCGCCGAAGGAAATGGTGAAGTTGTATTTGTAGATGCTAACGAAATTACTGTTCGTTACGATTATAACGAAGACGATCATTTAGTAAGTTTCACAGGCGACACAAAAACCTATTCTCTTATAAAATTCCGTCGTACGAACCAAAATTCATGTATTAACCTTAAACCAATTGTTAAACGTGGTGATCGTGTACTTAAGGGACAAGTATTGTCTGAGGGATACGCAACTCACAATGGAGAATTGGCGTTAGGTCGTAACCTGCGTGTGGCTTACATGCCTTGGCAAGGTTATAACTTTGAGGATGCTATCGTGATTTCAGAACGTGTTGTACGTGAAGATATGTACACCACTATTTATATTACGGAGTACGAATTAGAAGTGCGTGATACAAAACGTGGTGAAGAAGAGTTAACGAATGACATTCCGAACGTGAGTGAGGAAATGACACGTAATCTTGATGAGCACGGATTGATACGCGTAGGTGCTGAAGTAAAAGAAGGCGATATCCTTATTGGTAAAATCACACCTAAAGGTGAGACGGAACCTTCTCCAGAAGAAAAATTATTACGTGCCATTTTTGGAGATAAAGCAGGAGACGTTAAAGATGCTTCATTGAAAGCGTCGCCAGGAGCTCAAGGGGTAGTTATCGAGAAAAAGCTCTTCAGCAAAATCAAAAAAGATAAAACTACACGTGCTAATGATAAAGCAAAACTCCAGAAAATGGAGGATGAGCATAATAAAGATTTAGCTCGTTTGAAGGATGAATTGGTTAAGAAGTTGTTCAATATTGTAAATGGTAAAACAAGCCAAGGTGTTTATAATATGTACAGCGAAGAATTGATTCCTAAAGGAAGTAAATTCTCACAAAAGAGCCTTCTTTCAATTGACTTTACCAATGTAAACTATTACAATTGGTTAGCAGATGATGAAAAGAGCGGTTTGATTGTGCGTTTATTAACCAACTACATCAATGTTTACAACGAAAAGGTTACCAATTTCAAACGTGAGCAATATGCTATCAGTGTAGGCGATGAGCTTCCAACGGGTATTTTGCAATTGGCAAAGGTGTATGTAGCCAATAAGCGTAAGTTGAAAGTGGGAGATAAGATGGCAGGTCGTCACGGAAATAAGGGTATTGTAGCCCGTATCGTACGACCAGAAGACATGCCTTTCTTAGATGATGGAACGCCTATGGATATCGTTTTGAATCCGTTGGGTGTACCGTCTCGTATGAACTTGGGACAGATTTACGAAACTGTTTTGGGTTGGGCCGGTATGGAATTGGGTGTGAAATTCGCGACACCTATTTTCGACGGTGCTTCACTTGATGAAATTCAGGAGTATACAGACAAAGCCGGTGTGCCTAAGAATGGATTGGTTTACTTAAACAATGGATTAACAGGTGAGAAATTTGATCAACCTACCACTGTGGGAGTAAGTTATATGTTGAAATTAGGTCACATGGTAGACGACAAGATGCACGCCCGTTCAATCGGACCGTACTCACTTATTACACAGCAGCCTTTGGGTGGTAAAGCTCAATTTGGAGGTCAGCGTTTTGGTGAGATGGAGGTTTGGGCTTTGGAAGCATTTGGTGCGTCTAACATCCTTCGTGAAATACTTACCATCAAATCTGATGATATCGCCGGTCGTGCAAAGGCTTATGAAGCCATTGTTAAAGGAGATAACATCACACAAGTTGGTACCCCAGAATCGTTTAATGTATTGATCCATGAACTTCGCGGTTTAGGATTAGAAGTTTCCTTTTTGGATTAACCCGCATAAAAAAAGAACATGCAAATTCAGAAGAAAAGTCAAAAAATTGGGAGTAACTTCAGTAAGATCCGTATCTCACTGGCATCTCCAGAAATCATATTACGTCGCAGTTTTGGTGAAGTAACCAAGCCTGAAACTATTAACTATCGCAGTTACAAGCCCGAAATGGGCGGTTTGTTCTGTGAGCGGATTTTCGGTCCGATTAAAGACTACGAATGTCATTGCGGCAAATACAAGCGTATCCGTTATAAGGGTATCGTTTGTGACCGTTGTGGGGTAGAAGTGACTGAGAAGAAAGTACGTCGTGAGCGTATGGGACATATCCATTTGGTGGTTCCTGTGGCTCATATTTGGTATTTCCGTTCTTTGCCGAACAAAATCGGTTATTTATTAGGTATTCCTACCAAGAAATTGGATATGGTTATTTATTACGAGCGTTACGTGGTTATACAACCAGGTACCGTTGACAGTGTAAATAATTTAGATCTTTTAACGGAGGAGGAGTATTTAGACATTTTGGATTCTTTGCCAAAAGAAAACCAAATGTTGGAAGATAACGATCCTAACAAATTCATTGCTAAAATGGGTGCGGATGCGTTGGAAGATTTGTTGCAACGTGTTCAACTCGACAAGTTAAGTTATGACTTGCGTTTACAAGCTGCTACAGAAACTTCTCAGCAACGCAAACAAGAAGCTTTGAAGCGATTGAAAGTAATTGAGAGCTTCCGCAGTGCACAAACTACGGGTGAGAATCGTCCTGAGTGGATGATCTTGCGCATGTTGCCTGTGATTCCTCCCGAATTACGTCCATTAGTTCCTTTGGAAGGTGGGCGTTTCGCTACTTCCGATTTGAACGATTTGTATCGTCGTGTGATTATCCGTAATAACCGTTTGAAGCGTTTGATTGAAATCAAGGCTCCAGATGTGATTTTACGTAACGAAAAACGCATGCTTCAAGAAGCCGTTGACTCGTTATTGGATAACACGCGTCGTGCCAGTGCCGTAAAGAGCGAAGGTAACCGTCCTTTGAAATCATTAAGCGATATGCTTAAAGGTAAGCAAGGTCGTTTCCGTCAGAATCTATTAGGTAAACGTGTGGATTATTCCGGTCGTTCGGTAATCGTGGTAGGTCCTACCTTGAAATTGAACGAGTGCGGATTGCCCAAAAATATGGCAGCGGAACTTTTCAAACCGTTTATTATACGTAAACTGATTGAAAGAGGTATCGTTAAGACTGTGAAAACGGCTAAGAAAATAGTTGAAAAGAAGGATCCTGTAATTTGGGATATTCTTGAAAATATTTTGAAAGGTCACCCAGTGTTACTTAACCGTGCTCCTACACTGCACAGATTGGGTATTCAGTCTTTCCAACCCAAATTAGTTGAAGGTAAAGCCATACAATTACACCCGTTGGTGTGTTCTGGTTTTAACGCTGACTTTGACGGTGACCAGATGGCGGTGCACGTTCCATTAGGAAATGCTGCCGTTGCGGAAGCCCAGTTGTTAATGTTGGCTTCCCACAATATATTGAATCCTGCGAATGGAACTCCTGTAACGGTTCCTTCTCAAGATATGATTTTGGGATTGTATTACATCACAAAACATAGAAAAGGAACACCAGAAAGACCTGTAAAGGGCGAAGGTTTGACATTCTATGGTGCCGAAGAAGTAATAATTGCCTACAATGAAGGTCGCGCAGAATTGCATGCCGGAATTAAGTGTAGGGTTCGTGTTCGTGAAAACGGCGAATTATTTTACAAATTAATCGATACCACTATAGGTCGCGTTTTATTTAACGAAGTGGTTCCAGAGGAAGTTGGATACATCAATGAATTATTGAAGAAGAAGAACTTAAGAGATATTATCTCGGAAGTAATTCGCATTTCTGGTGTAGCAGCGGCAGCCGATTTCTTGGATGATATCAAGAATCTTGGATTCCACTACGCATTCCGCGGTGGTTTAAGCTTTAACTTAAGTTATGTTAAAGTTCCAGATCAGAAGGAGGAAATGGTAAATAAGGCAATGGAGGAAGTATTGGAAATTCAACAGAATGCCGATATGGGTTTCATTACCAATAACGAACGTTACAATCAGGTTATTGACTTGTGGACGCGTGTAAACAACCATTTGGCTCGCGTACTAATTACCGATTTGCAAAATGATGATCAAGGATTCAACCCTATTTATATGATGTTGGATTCTGGAGCACGTGGTTCTAAAGAGCAAATTCGTCAGTTAGGAGGTATGCGTGGATTGATGGCGAAACCACAAAAGAATAGCAATAGCGGTTCTGGCGATACCATTGAAAACCCGATTATTTCGAACTTTAAAGAAGGTTTGAACGTATTGGAATATTTCGTTTCTACCCACGGTGCTCGTAAGGGTCTTGCCGATACGGCTTTGAAAACAGCCGATGCGGGTTACTTGACACGTCGTTTACATGACGTTGCTCAAGACGTGGTAATTATTCAAGACGATTGTGGTACCTTAAGAGGTATTACCATGACACCAATCTTGACGAATGACGAGATTACAGAGCCTTTGTTCGATCGTATTTTAGGTCGTACGGCTTTGGATCATGTGTATCATCCAGAAACGAATGCGTTAATAGTAGGTGCCGGTGAAACCATCGATGAAGTTATCGCGCATGAAATTGAAGATGCCGGTATCGACGAGGTGGAAATCCGTTCTGTATTAACTTGTGAAACCTTAGGTGGTGTTTGTGCTCGTTGTTACGGTCGTAACCTATCAACGGGTCGTAAGGTGCAAATTGGTGAAGCTGTAGGGGTAATTGCCGCACAGTCAATCGGTGAGCCAGGAACTCAGTTAACACTTCGTACGTTCCACACGGGTGGTGCGGCCTTGAATATCGCGGCCGAAAATACCATGGATACAAAATACGAAGGTATAGTGAGCTTCGATGGTATGCGTACCGTTACACGTACAAGCAAAGACGAGGCGAAGAAAACCGAAGTGGTATTAGGCCGTTCTGGTGAGATTCGTATCTTAGATGCCAAAGGTAAAAATATCATTACAACCTACAATATTCCTTACGGTGCCGAGCTACAAGTTGTAGAGGGACAGAAGGTTAAAAAAGGTGATATCTTGTGTAATTGGGATCCATTTAACACCCTAATTATTTCTGATATTGATGGGGTGGTAGAATACGAAAACATTATTGAAGGTATCAATATGCGTGAAGAAGGTGATGACCAAACTGGACTTTCCGAGATGGTAATTACCGAGAGTAAGGATAAAACTAAGGTTCCTGTATTCCGTGTATCTGATAATGAAGATAATTTAAAAATCTTTAATATGCCGATGAAGTCGGTATTGGTAGCTAAAAACGGACAAAAAGTGAAAGCCGGTGATGTATTGGCTAAGATCCCACGTTCGGCTACTCGTACTCGAGATATCACAGGGGGTCTTCCTCGTGTAACGGAACTTTTTGAAGCGCGTAACCCTTCAAATCCTGCTGTAGTAGCTGAGATTGATGGTGTTGTGACTTACGGAGTTTCTAAACGTGGTAACCAAGAGATTATCGTTACATCTAAAGATGGCGAAGTTAAGCACTACCAAGTGTCGCTTTCTAAGCATATCTTAGTTCATGACGGTGATTACGTGCGTGCGGGTCAGCCTTTGTCTGACGGTGCAATCACGCCTCAAGATATCCTACGTGTAGAAGGTCCTGCTGCGGTGCAACGTTATGTCTTAAACGGTATCCAAGAAGTTTACAACCTTCAGGGTGTAAAAATCAACGACAAGCATATCGAAGTAATCGTGCGCCAGATGATGCAAAAAATGGAAATCATGGATCCAGGAGATACCCGTTTCTTAGAAGGAGAAGCCGTTGATAAATGGGTTCTTCAAAAAGAAAACGATTGGATTTACGATAAGAAATTTGTAACTGATTCTGGTGAAAGTACTGAGATGCACGGAGGACAGATTGTGAGCTTGAAAGACTTGCGTCAGGAAAACAGTGCATTACGTCGCCAAGATAAGAAATTAGTAGAGTATCGCGATGCAGTTCCTGCAACCGCAACACCTGTATTGCAAGGTATTACCAAAGCTTCTTTGGGAACCCAAAGCTTTATGAGTGCGGCATCGTTCCAGGAAACCACTAAAGTGTTGAATGAAGCGGCAATTTCAGGTAAAATTGATGAATTGAAAGGTCTGAAAGAAAACGTAATTGTGGGTCATTTGATTCCTGCAGGTACGGGTATACGCAGATTTGACAATCTAATTACAGGTTCAAAAGAAGAGTACGATAGATTGATGGCTACCAAAATGGCGGCTGCTCAGGATGCGTAATCTTAATTCTGTTTGATAATAAAAAAAGGATGCTCAAAAGGCATCCTTTTTTTATTATCAAACTTCTAACTTTATTTGCAGGATCTTATACCTTTAGGCCTCTAGCTGAATCTTGAGGGGAACTTCTAACCGTTTATGGTGGAACTATTAAGGTTTTTATTGAAAAGATTCTGCTGTTTTTATTGTGCAGATTCTAATTGTGTCTGGTATAAGTCGTAGTACGCGCCTTTTTTTGCCATCAAGGCCTTGTGATTGCCTTGTTCTTTAATCGTGCCGTGTTCCAATACCATGATTTCGTCGCAGTGTTTAATGGTACTTAATCTATGGGCAATAACGACGGCTGTTCTATTGTGCAATAGAATTTCAATCGCTTTTTGTATCAAATGTTCGGTCTGGGAATCTATGGCACTGGTGGCTTCATCGAGTACAATAATATCTGGATTTGCCGCAATAGCGCGTATAAAGGAAATTAACTGCCGCTGACCTTGAGATAAACTCAATCCCCGCTCTTGTACATGGTAATCGAATCCCCCAGGAAGCGTTTCGATAAAATCGAATGCCCCCATTTGTTGGGCTACACTTTTGATTCTTTCAAAGTCAATGTCTTCATTTTTCAAGGTTAAGTTGCTCTGAATGCTTCCCGAGAAAAGAAAAACATCTTGTAATACGAATGCAATACGATGTCGCAGAGACGCAATATTGTATTCCTTGATATCCATACCATCAATTTTAATTTGTCCCTGTTGATGCTGGTATAATTGCGTAATGAGATTGGCAATACTCGTTTTACCACTTCCGGTAGCACCTACTAAGGCGAGTGATTTGCCTGGTTTAACGTCAAAACTCAAGTCCTTAATGATCCATTCATCTTGATTGTAAGCAAACCATACCTTATCAAATTCAATATGGCCATTTAATTTTGGAGCGATGATAGAACCCGATGGTTCAAGGTTGTCGGTATCGTCGAGTAGTTCAAAAATTCTCTCAGCCGCCACAATGCCCATTTGGATATTGTTAAAACGATCTGCAATGGCACGAATGGGTCGGAAGAACAGATTCACAAACATGATAAATGCCGTTACTTCTCCTAATTTTAATTTGCTTTCAAACATCAACAAGCTACCATAAGAAATGATAATTGCAAAAGACAGCGCTACGAGGATTTCCACCACAGGAAAGAAAACACTATAATACAACACGCTTTTTATATTGGCATCGCGGTGCTTTTTGTTGATAGTTTGAAATTTGTCGTATTCACGCTTTTGCTGATTGAAAAGTTGCACTATTTGCATGCCGGTTATGCGCTCTTGTAGGAAAGCATTCAGGTTGGAAACTTGATTTCGGACTTCTTGAAAGGTATCTCTGATTCCTTTTCTGAAAACATTAGCGCTATAAATCAATAATGGAACTACCGTAATGGTTAACAAGGTTAGTTTTACATTTATATAAAACATGCAAGCCAAAATGGCTACGATTTGTATGATATCGCCTAAGATCGTAATAATTCCAGAGGCAAATAAATCGGTAATAGTTTGGATATCGGAAATGCTACGGGTAACAGCAGTGCCTACAGGAGTTTTATCAAAAAATCGCAATTTTAATCGTGTGAGGTGTTCATATACATATTGTCGCAATTTGAGAATTACCCCTTGAGCAATGATGGCCGATAAATATGAATTGTAGAAACCTAATAACGCCTGTAATAACAACCATCCTAATAAAACACCGCAAGCGGCTGCCAACCATTGAAATTGTTGGGCAATAATTACTTCGTCAATAATTATTTTATAGAGATAAGGTTGAAGAGCAGTGAATAAACTCTGAAGTACGGTTAACAGAACGGCAATGATAATTCCTCTTTTTTGTTCTTTTGCCATTTGCATGAGTCGCACCAGCATGGCCCATTGACTCGTTTTTTGCGTTTTTGATTTCTGCCTACCGCTCATTTACTTCGCAAATCTACTACCAATTTGCCGGTTTAAGGCCCACTCAATGCGCTGTGTAAAACTTTTATCGCGTTGATTGTTGCAAAGGGAGGCTAAGCAGACTTAATATTGCATTATGGCTCGTCATATTGCAATTGCAGGAAATATCGGAGCGGGTAAAACAACCCTAACTAATTTATTAGCCAAACATTACCACTGGGATGTTCAGCTAGAAGATATGGATGAAAATCCTTATATATCCGATTTTTACGAAGATATGCAGCGTTGGAGTTTTAATCTTCAAGTGTACTTTTTAAATACCCGTTGGCAACGTATTCAAGAGATTCGCAAAGGTGAAAAAACGGTAATACAAGACAGAACTATTTACGAAGATGCTCATATTTTTGCGCCTAATTTACACGCCATGGGCCTCATGAGTACCCGTGATTTTGAAAATTACAACCGACTGTTCGACAATATTAAACAGCAAATAGAAGCACCCGATTTATTGATATTTTTAAGAGCGGGAATTCCTAAATTAGTAGATCAAATTCAAATGCGCGGAAGGGATTATGAAGATGCCATCCGATTGGATTATTTGAAACGACTTAACGAACGTTATGAAGCGTGGATTGCCGACTATAAGTTAGGTCCATTGCTGATTTTCAATACCGACGAAATGAATTTCCAAGAAAATCCAGACGATCTTTCCCATATCATCAACCAAGTTGAAAGTACCTTGAACGGTCTGTTTTAATCCATGATGTATTTTCGGTATCCGGAATATTTGTGGGGCTTCCTACTGTTACTGATACCCTTGTTGATTCACTTGCTTCGTTTCAGAAAACAGCAAGTGCTACGTTTTCCAGGTGTTTACAGGTTAATTTCTCTTCTTAAAGAGACCCAAAGCACCCGGAATCTCAACTACTATTTATTATTAGCCAATCGATTGTTGCTGTTTACGGCGCTTATTTTGGCCTTTGCTCAACCTTCCTGTCGTTCTCAATCTGCAAAGGGCCATTCACAATTTCCTTCTGTGGGTGTGTTGTGGGATGTGTCGCCTAGTATGTTTCAAGCCGATGCTAATGGACAAATTCCTATTGAAAACGCAAAGAAAAATACGTTGAAATGGCTGAAAACCATTCCGGAATTATCTACGATTTATTGGATAGATCAACCCTATCAAAGTAAAGTCTTACTAACACGCACAGAAGCTATAGAACGGCTAAATACTCTCACCAAACCACTTGGTTTTTTCCCTGTTTCAAGGCTTTTAGCCGACAATAACCTTCCCAAACAACCCATCAACTGGTTTGTGATCTCGGATTTGGACCCTTATTCACTAACCGATTTTGAACAATGGGCTGATTCACAATCGCAGTATAAATTTATAGATTTTGCGGTAGAAAGAAATGTCAATTATTCAATTGACACGGCCTATTGCAGTGAATTACTGGAGGGTAAATTTAAAATAAAAATTTCAAGAGACATTTCTGATGAGAAAGCATCTTTTTTTCTAGATGTATTTCAAAATGACAGATTTGAAGGAAACGTACCCGTTGTGTTTCAAGACAAAATGAGCTCCGTTTGGGTGGCGTTGGATTTACAACAAGATTCACTCACTCAAGCCAAAGTGAAATTACAATTGCCCGCTGATGCCTACCAACCCGATAATGAATTGTTTTTGCATGGCGTGAATCAAAAGAAAATTCAAGTGTATGTAGAGTCAGCCTTGCCCTTGCCCGACCTGAATCGGTTGATGGCTACCTTCGGCGATAGACTCGAAATTACCAATGATTTAAGCAGGGCGGACATGCTTGTTTGGGTGGCTTCAAACACCGAAAATTCCAAGTCTGAATTGTATTTAGATTTCATCAAATCGGGTAAAGAATGTATCGTAATTCCCTACGAAGCAAAAGCTGATGTCTTCAAAAATTGGCTTATTGGGGGAAGCTGGGAACGCCTTAAACCTATATCGCAAGGCGAGGCATTAGATGAAAGACGTTTCCGACAAGAGCCATTCGAATCATCTTTGGAGCGTTATTTAGATGGAAGAAACGTCATGCCCAAATTTGAAAATTTGTTTCGTTATTCCCATGAAACTAATAGAGATTGGTCTCGAATTTTAATGACGGAAACAGATTGGGATTTTTTAATTCGGCGAGATTTGGGAGAAGGCCGTGTTTGGCTTTTTCTTGCTGATTATAATGATGGTATGAAAACACTTCGAGAGAGCTCATGGTTTGTAGGTATTTTAGGACCCTTGTTATTGTCGACTCATGCCTCTCCGAGCCCCATTTGTGCATTTTGGAATCAAGAATGGATACAGGTTCCGCAGTCTGCTAATTTCAAGTTGCAAGATCCTGTATTGCTTCAAAACGGGATGGGTCAAGATTGGGGAACATCTTTAGGAATTCATAATAGTGATTTGTCTTTTACGGGTATTACGGAAACCTATATGCCTGCAGGTTGGTATTCGTTAAATCAAAAGGAAGGTACTGATTCCGTAAGGGTTGGTATGAATATACCTCGAGTTGAAATGCGTAAAAACAACAGTTTACCTAACGTGTTCGACACCAAGAATATTTCTTTGATTCAAGCCAACAAATGGAGAGCAGAGTCAATGCCCAATGACCTTTATTCGGACTCAAAACCATTGTGGACGTACTTTATTTTAGGTTTACTTTTAATGGAACTTGTATTGAGCGTATTCGTATTGCGAACTAATCGTTAATTTCGCATATTCATGTCTTCTTCAATTGCAATTCAAAATGGAATTTTGGTCGCCCCCAACCATCCTTTACACGGCTCCTTGGTTTCTATTAAGATTTCGGATGGAACGATAATAGAAATTGGTAAAGATGTTAGTGCTGCCGACGAGTCGATCAATGCCCAAGGCGGTTTTATTTCGGCCGGATGGTGTGATGTATTTTCCTATTTGCCAGATCCAGGTGCGGAATGGAAAGAGAGATTAGACACCTTTGCACATGCCGCTTGCCTTGCGGGATTTACACAATCTGCGGTTTTTGCCGGAATTGATCCGCTTCCAGAAAAAGCAGCCTCGATTGCCGCATTGAAACAACGCTCCATTGATCTACCTGTTGAAATATTGCCATTAGGTGCCGCTTCTGAAGGGAGAATGGGTAAAGAAATGGCTGAGGTTAATGATATGAATAGTGCCGGTGCCATTGCTCAAACCGATGGAATCATGGCACATGGTTCAGACAGTTTACGGTCTAAATTATTGGAGTATTGTCACAGTTTGAATATTCCGTATTTGGTGCATCCGTATAATCCCAAATGGGTAGCGGGTGGACAGATTCACGAAGGATATATGAGTGTGAACTTGGGATTAAAAGGAATTCCCACGGTTGCCGAAACAACGGCTTTACTCGCCGATATAGAAATTGCAAAATGGTTGAATGTTCCATTGCGTGTTTTGGGAATTAGCAGTAAAGAATCGTTGGAGATTATTAAAAATGCACGTGCCGAAGGAGTAGATGTTAAAGTGGCTGTGCCATTCATGAATCTTTGCTTTACAGAATCGGATATCGATAATTTTGATGAACGCTTTAAAGTGATGCCTCCTTTAAGAACCCAGGAAGATAAAAAATCTTTATTAGAAGGTTTTTTAAAAGGAGATATAGATGCTGTTTTTGCGAATCACACCCCTGAAGATATCGAAAATAAAAAACTAGAGTTTGATTATGCGGCAGTTGGCGCTGCCACTTACTCGGGATTTATACCCAAGCTTTTTGAAATGTTCACAGATGACGAGTTGTTAAAAGCGATCGATATTTTAAGTCGCGGAAATCGACTTTTTTTGGGGATGTCAGAAGGAGGAATTCAAGTGGGACAGAAAGCGAGTATAACCGTTATAAGCAGGGAAGCGTTAGATCACAGTCACACCAAAGGCACTATAGCCTACAATAAACTGCCTGCTGTTAAGGGTCAAGGTGGCCTTGTTTGCACCATACGCGGCACTAAAATTAACTATTGATTTATGAGCGAAATTTCAGATAGCCCTTTAGAAACCACTCATGAAGATTCTCCAAAACGGAGTTTTTCAGAGAAGGTTCAAGGTTTTTTTCAATTACCGTCGGTTTTTCACGGTACCCTAATGGGATTGGTGCTTTTGGCGGCTAAGGTGGTCTTTTATTTGACACTGAATTGGTCTTTTGTGTTTGAATCGCCTTATATGTTTTTCAGTTTTACCCTTTTGATGTACGCGGTTTTTATGGCATCAAGGGCAGAGCGAAAGGAAATGGGCGGATTATTTACGTTTTGGAAAGCATTTGGCAGTGGCTTTCGGGTGATTTCAATTGCTATTACCCTTTCTATTCTAGCCGATGGCATTTTGTATGCCTTAGATAAGGATCTTGCCAATCAAACCATTCAAATTCAAATTGAAAAATCCGTGGAGGCTTTCAAAAATGTGAGTTTCATCAAAGAATCTGATAAAGATTTTATTATTAAAGAATTGAAAAAACAGAAGCCGGCCTCTTTTTCAGCGCTTTTCGGCGGATGGATTGGAAAGGTCTTTAGTAATGCTTTCTTTTTGATTTTCAGCTCTGTGATACTTCGGTATAAAAAAGATAAAAACGAGTGGTTAAATTCCCCAGAAAATGAGGGTTAAAGAAGTTGGGAGTGCCCAGAATCCATGGTTTAAAGAAGTAAAAAACCTCATTGAAAAAAACAGGTTTCGAAAAAAACAGGGTCGTTTTACCGTAGAAGGTTTAAAAGAAATAGAACTAGCCCTTAAGGCAGGCTTTAATTTGTCGAGTATTGCGTATGTTGGGGCTCAATCCAATATTAATGTTTTGGATTTGCCTAATGGCGCAGAACATATTATACTATCGGCTCCATTGATGAACGATTTGTGTGTTCGAGGCGAGGTGAATAATGCAATAGCGGTTTTTGATTTTAAAGAAGTTACCAAATCTCCGCAACCTATTAGATCGATAATTATTGTAGAAAAGGTAGAGAAGCCGGGTAATTTAGGTGCTATTTTAAGGACGGCAGAGGCGGCTGGCATTGGCGAAATTTGGTTATGCGATGCTCAAGTAGATCCCTTTCATCCGCAGGTAATTCGCAATAGCTTGGGAACGGTTTTTCATGTGCCCATTAAATCGTTTACGTTCGAAGAGTGTATAGAACAGTTAATGCGTGCTAATATTCAGGTGTTTACGACTTTTATGGATGAAGCCGTACTCATGTATGAAGCCGATTTTACCCAAGATTGTGCCGTGGTTTTAGGTACCGAGCATGAAGGCGTAAGTGATCGTTGGCGCAACAGAGGTCAAAATGTGCAAATTCCAATGCATGGAAATATCGACAGCCTGAACGTTTCGGTGGCGGGTGCCTTATTGATGTATGAAATTGTACGCCAACGTCGAAAATAGAACGAATTCGTCTAATTTAATACTACGATTTGTCTTTTTTGTTTACATTTGATTGTATATCATGAAAATAACATTTCTAATAACCATTTTTTTCTTGGGAAGCGTTTCCTTGTATGCCCAAGAAGCGGCTCCAGTAGAGGTACATGATACGTTACGGTTTCATAAATATTTAGACGGACATAATGCGGCGGTAGAGAGCTTAACGTATTCTCGCGATGGTGCTTATTTTGCAACCGGTTCTTGGGATCGTAAGGCACGTTTATACCAAGTAGATTCGTTAAAAAACTATACTTTCTTGAGGGAATTCTCGATGCATCAAGCGGCCATAACCTGTATTGATATTAGTAACGATAATAAATACATAGCCATTGGTTCAAAAGATTTTACTTTCAGTGTATTTGAGCTTGCTACAGGTCAGTTGCGTTTTATATCAAGAGATCATAGCAATGCCGTTTCGCAATTGTTTTTCGATCCATCCTCTTCGTTTTTGATTACGGCTTCAATGGATGGTACGGCCAGAGTATACCGCGTTCAAGATTTTGAACAAGCTAAGCCCAATTCTTTGGTCCTGAAATACAGTTCGAAAATAAATGGCGCGCAACTGTCTCCATCGAAAGGGAAATTTTTATTGGCATGTGACGATTCAAAAGTAGTGGAGCTTAATATCAAAGGTGCCGTTTCTGCATCCTATATTGGTCATCAAGCTCGGGTGGCATGTTTAGATGTGTCTCATAACAATCAATTGTTAGCGAGTGGTAGCGATGATAAAACAATACGCATTTGGGATGTTAAAACCCGACAAACAAGATATGTATTAGAGGGTCATGGCTGGAATATTACATCCGTTCATTTCTCCAAAGACGATCGCTATCTAATTAGTTCTTGTAATAATGGGGAAGTGAAAATTTGGGATTTACAAAATGGCAAAGAAACGGCATATATACCTCAAATAGGGAATAATGCCCGTCAGGCCATGTTTTCACCCGATATGAAATCCGTTGCTGTTGCCAGTTTGACAGATAAACCTCCATTTGGAGCTATTTTGTATCACACTCCTTTTACATTGCCTTTGCCTAAGGCTAAGAAATCCAAAGCAACTGGGAAACAATCTTTGTCTAAAAAAACCGCTCCAAAAGCTCGGTAATTTTGAATATTGAGGGTGACTGTTCGTTTATACTATATCTAATCTGAATATCAAATTCAAAAGCGATTTGCTTTTTTAGATTCGAAATTAAGGGTTTGACTAAATTGTATCTGAATATCAAATTCAAAAGCCATTTGCTTTTTTAGATTTGAAATTAAGGGTTTGACTAAATTGTATCTGAATATCAAATTTAAAAGCGATTTTCAATTATTAGGGTGGAAGTAAATTGTGTGGTTACGCATTTAAAAGAACTTCTTTGTTTTTTTAGAAGCGATTTTCCTTTATTAGGGTGGAAGTAAATTGTGTGGTTCCGCCTTTAAAAGATCTTCTTTATCTTTGAACTCTATGAGCGATGCACTAAATAGTTCTAAAGCACCAGAGCCCGTTGGCCTATATCCACACGCGAGAAGAGTTGGTGATTTGTTATTTTTAAGTGGGGTAGGTCCGAGATCTCGGGGCACCAAAGAGATACCCGGTGTAACCTTAGATGCCGATGGTAATATTGCTTCCTACGATATCGAAACTCAATGTCGATCGGTTTTTCAAAACGTTCGTTGGATTTTAGAAGATTCGGGCTCCTCTTGGGATAAAATGGTGGATGTTACGGTGTTTTTAACCAATATGAAAGACGACTTTAAAACGTATAACCGTTTGTGGGCTGAATATTTTGGTGATAATCCTCCGTGCAGAACCACTCTGGAGATAAATTGTTTGCCAACCCCTATCGCCATTGAATTAAAGGTGATTGCTACTATAGGTGACGAGTAGTCGCACTCACAATCTATGGGTCTTGAATTGCTGCAATCATTTAAATTGCTTTTTTAGGGCTCTTCCTGTTTCATTATTTTAAGTGATTGCTGCAGTGGTCAGTGCGTAAGTTGGCTTTTAAATAGGCTTGCTTTGGCGTAGTTTCGTTAAACTTTATGTTTGGCGCACACACGGATTCTTTTATTCAGTATATAAGCAAAAATCGCCGTATGAGTGTTCATACTGCGGCTGCTTATAAGGCTGATTTGGATCAGTTTGAAGCCTATCTCATTTCTTTGGGGAATCCGAACTTGGCACAATTAAAGGCCAGCCACGTGCGTTTATGGATGAGCGATATGATGCAGAATGGCTTAAGTTCTCGATCTGTTAACCGTAAATTATCTACGTTAAGAAGTTATTTCAAGTTTCTCAGGAGTCAAGATATCATGGAGCACAATCCCATGACCAAGGTAGTGCCACCCAAAACTGCGAAGCATTTGGTTAAAGACATTCCTGCGGTTGATTTAGAAGCGATGTTTGCGCGATTCCCTTGGGAAGAGCAAGAAACAGGAGCGCGCGATAAGCTATTGTTGTTGGTATTGTACACTACCGGCATGCGTTTGTCGGAATTGATTTCATTGAAACGTTCTGATATTGATTTTGGACGTAATTTACTTCGTGTTTTGGGGAAGCGAAATAAAGTGCGAGAAATTCCGTTGCATCCCGAACTGAGCGAAGGATTGGCTGCTTTTTTAGATGGTGTAACGCACGAATATGTATTTGTACGCAGTGGAGGAGCTCCTTTATATCCTGTTTTGGTATACCGCATTGTCACGCGTTACTTGCGGTTGTTTTCAAGCGCTTCTAAAACCAGTCCGCACGTGTTGCGACATTCATTTGCAACTCATATGCTTAATAACGGCGCGCAGTTGATGGCTATTAAAGATTTACTTGGACATGCAAGTTTGAGTGCTACCCAGGTGTATACGAAGAACTCATTTGAGAAACTAAAACGGATACATCAGTTACATCCCAGAAAATAGGGTTTTAGCACCCTTGAAACGCTTATGTGTTTTGATTTACAAGGTTTTATATGGATTTTTATCGGTCGTGTAATGTTATTAAATGATAATAACGGAAAAAGCCACATCGGTAAGGATGTGGCTCGTATAGGTTTTTGAAGGGAATTACCCTTGCATTTCTTGAGTTTGTAGCTTCTGCTTGTAGACTGCTTTTAATTTTTGCATTCTACGGGTGATGCAGGGCTTTTCGAAAGCTTGACGGCGGCGCATTTCTTTAACTACACCAGTCTTTTCGAACTTCTTTTTGAACTTCTTAAGGGCTTTGTCTAACGACTCGTTCTCTTTAACGTTTATTTGTAACATATAAATTCTTTCGTTTTTTGGGAGGGCAAAGATATAAAATTTTTATCGATAAATCAATCTTTTAAGATGGCGCGTGAAATTACCAGTTTTTGTATTTCGCTGGTGCCTTCACCAATGGTACACAGTTTACAATCGCGGTAGAATTTTTCTACCGGGAAGTCCTTGGTATAACCGTAGCCGCCAAAGATTTGTACGGCTTCATTGGCGCAATATACGCTTACTTCTGAGGCGTAGTATTTGGCCATGGCACTCACTTTGTTTACGTTTTTGCCGTTATTTTTAAGGTCGCAGCTTTCTTGGATCAAGAGTTCTGCAGCTTCAATTTTAGTAGCCATATCGGCTAGCTTGAACGCAATTGCTTGAAAGTTTGAAATAGGTTGTCCGAACTGTTCGCGCTCTTTAGAATATTTCAAAGCGGCTTCATAGGCCCCTTTAGCGATACCCAAGCTTAATGCTGCGATTGAAATACGACCGCCGTCTAAAACTTTCATGGCTTGAATAAACCCGTCGCCAACGTTACCTAAAACATTTTCTTCAGGAATGCGGCAATCTTCAAATATCATTTCCGCTGTTTCGGAGGCACGCATGCCCAATTTGTTCTCTTTTTTTCCACCAGAAAAACCAGGAGTTCCTCGTTCTACTACAAAGGCAGTTATGCCATGAGAGTCTAACAAATCGCCTGTTCTTGCCAATACAACGGCAATATCTCCGCTAATACCGTGGGTGATCCAGTTTTTTGCACCGTTTAATACCCATTCGTTACCTTCCTTTTTAGCTACGCACTTCATGCGAAGGGCATCAGAACCCGTATTGGCTTCGGTTAAGCCCCAAGCACCTATCCATTCGGCGGTGGCCAATTTGGGTAACCAACGTTGTTTTTGTTCGTCGTTACCGAATTGCATAATATGTCCGGTACATAAACTATTATGGGCCGCCATACTCAATCCGATACTGCCGCAAACTTTTGCTAATTCTTCAATAGCTGCTGCATATTCGTAATATCCGAAACCAGACCCTCCGTAATTTTCAGGGACTAAAACCCCCATCAATCCTAATTCACCGAGTCCTTTAAATACTTCCACCGGAAAAGTTTGGGCCTCATCCCATACCATCATGTCGGGACGGATATGTTTTTCTGCAAAATCGCGCACCATTTGACGCACCATGCTTACACTTTCGTTTTCTTGGAAATGCATATGCTACAAAATTAGCACATTCAAAGTGTCAATTGTTGTATTTTAGTTTAAATTCATAAAAAATAGTACGCAATTATGATAGTAGCTACCGACAATTTTAAGCTTTACTTATTGTAATTAAGACAAAAACTAGTGCGTAAGGTATCCGTCATATGGGTGATACATTTGGTTCATAATAACAACCCTAAATCATTTATATATTGTGATTCAAAGGTTCGCAGTTGTGATAATGGAAATGTGCGAAACTATATTGTGATTCAAAGCTTCGTAGTTGAGATAATGGAAATGTGCGATACTATGTTATCATTCAAAGCTTCGGAGCTGAGATCATGGAAATGTGTGTTTTAGAGCATTGTTATAAAATGGGTAAACCGCCAAGATTCAAAGGTGTTGTTTTATGGAGCAAACTCGAGATGGGTAGATTTTAGTTAGAAGGGAAATGTCTAGTTTTGAACGTATTAGTGGATGGAGCAAACTCGAGATGGGTAGATTTTTGATTAGAAGGGAAATGCCTAGTTTTGAATGTATTAGTTGAAGTGGCCAACTCGCGATGGGTTGATTTTCCATTAACGGGCAAACTCGAGATACGGTAGGAGTTTTTGTTTTTCGGCTTCGCTGAAACTGCGCATGGTTTCGAATTTGTGTTTCGACAAGGCACCGTGGACTTTGTGAAATTCGATCAGGTTTTTTGCTTTTGTTTTACCGATGTACGGATGTTTATAAAGTGCCAATATGTCTAAAGAGACTAGTGAAATCGGTCTGATATTTTCCGTGTTAACCTTGATTTGAATTTTAGGATGATTTACTAACTGGCTGTCGATACGGGGTATTTCCCATAGTTGAAATTTTGAGATAAATCCACCGAGCCGTTCTCGGTATGCAATGATTTTTTTTGCTGTGTAGGGTCCTATTCCAGGAAGGGCGACTAAAGTACTAGAGTCGACGTTATTCAAATCTAAGGTATAGGTTTCCTTGTGTGTTATGGAACCGTCAATAGAAGTTGGAGCGTTAGTATTCTGAAGATATATTGAATCTAACGCACTCAATGGTATTATAATATTAGCTTCGTTTGAACGGGTTTCAGGTTTTAACGAAATGGCATAAAAAGGTTTAAGCCGTTCTTTGGTTTCCCCCGAAACAAAGGTGATGGGAACGTTTACGAACGTGTTACGGTGGTAGCGCGTTTGCAGGTAACCGAGTAAAAGGAAAAGGCCGCCCCAAACCAAAAATGAAATTATTTTATGGAAGAGGGAGGCCTTTAAACTATTGGGTAATATTCTGGAAAAGTAGGGCGATTTCACGCCACAATGCTAGGCAAAGGAAGCGATTTTCTCTTTGCGATATTCGCCAGAATCCAATTTGTTTTTAATACTTTTAAACGCGTTAATTGTGTAATTTACGTCTTCTAGCGTGTGTACCGCGGTGGGGATGAGGCGCAACATGATTACGCCTTTGGGAACTACAGGATATACCACAATGCTACAGAAGATATTGTGATTTTCGCGTAAATCGAGGGTAAGGTGGGTGGCCTCGGGGATGGTGCCGTTGAGCAAAACAGGGGTCACAGGGGTGCTGGTGATTCCAATGTTGAAGCCTGCTTCACGGAGTCCGTTTTGCAAGGCGTTTACCACCGTCCAAAGTTGTTCTTTAAGTTGGGGTTGGGTGCGGATCAATTCTAAACGCTTGATTGCGCCAATTACCATCGGCATGGGCAGGCTTTTGGCGTAGATTTGGGAGCGCATGTTATAGCGCAAGAATTTGATCACATGGGGTTCGCTGCCGATGAAGGCTCCGATTCCTGCCATAGATTTGGCGAAGGTGGAGAAATAGATATCGATTCCCTCCATACAATTTTGTTCTTCGCCGGTTCCTGCTCCAGTTTTTCCCATGGTGCCAAAACCGTGTGCGTCGTCTACAAAAAGTCGGAATGAATACTTCTTTTTGAGATCTACAATTTCTTTCAATTTTCCTTGTGAACCGCTCATTCCGAATACCCCTTCGGTAATGACCAAAACACCGCCACCGGTGGTTTCAGCAAGTTTGGTGGCTCGAACCAATTGTTTTTCTAGGGATTCAATGTTGTTGTGGTTATAAACAAAACGTTTGCCTATGTGCAAGCGCAATCCATCAATGATACACGCATGGGCTTCGGCGTCGTAAACAATTACATCGTGTCGGTCTACTAAGGCATCAATAGCGCTCAACACGCCTTGATAACCGAAGTTCAATAAAATAACCTCGGGTTTATCAATGAATTCGGCAAGTTCTTGTTCGAGTTGTTCGTGGTAATTGCTGTTTCCGCTCATCATACGGGCGCCCATAGGATAGGCCATGCCAAATTCTGCAGCGGCATCGGCATCTGCTTTCATGACTTCTGGGTGGTTGGCTAAACCAAGATAGTTGTTCAAACTCCAATTGAGTTTTTCTACCCCGCGAAATTTCATTCGAGGCGCAATGGGACCTTCCAATTTGGGGAAAGTGAAATATCCATGGGCATCATCGGCATGCATGCCAAGCGGACCCATACGTTCATTGAGTTTTTCGAAGATATCTTTCATGTTAATGCAAATTTAACTTTTATATACAAATTTCAATTTAAAGGGTTTGCCTGCTGAGGACCCAAACGACGGGGACTTTTCCCCATGTGATTTTGGTTTTTTTCCATTCAGCGATCGATTTTGTCATGATTTTTTCTTCGGGGCTGTGAAGATTAGCGGCCACGCACAATCGAATATAGTCGTGAAGTGTTGACGTTAGAAAATTAAAGAGTTTATCGCTGCGATAGGGCGTTTCAATAAAGCTATGGGTATAGTTTTGCCAAGGTCCAACGAACAAATCCAAAAGCCATTTCTTTTGTTCTGCCGCTTGAATGGGAGGATATCCATGGAAAATAAATTGCTGTCCATTCATGCCACTGCTTTCAATTGCCATACTTATAGAATTGGGTCCGAGCAAGGGCAATACGCGGATGTTTTTTCGATGAGCCCAATCAACCACTCGATTACCGGGATCCGCAATGCAGGGGATGCCGGCTTCAGAAGCCACACCGATGCATTTCTCGTTTTCTATTTTGCTAAGAAATGCGTTCAACTCACTGCTGGGAGTATGCTGGTTCGATTCAAATATATCAAGAGATTCGATGTTGATTCCCAATTTAAGCGAAGATAAATATCGGCGCAAGGTGCGGGCATTTTCAGCAATCCACACGGGAATAGTAGGCAATATTTCAAGTAAATAGGGGGTATGATAATGCATAGGGCTTTCAGGGCCGATGGGCAGAGGAACCAAGTAAACCGTTGCTTGTAAGTTTTCAGTCATTACCGACAAAAGTCGGTAATTTCACACAAATAATAGACAGAATGTCGGTGCAGCGTCATAAAAGAATATACCTTTGCGGCGTGAGTTTCATACAGAAATTGCAAGATCGCTGGAAAGTCGATTCTCCTATCAAGGTAATTCTCATTTTAACCGTGTTTGCTCTAACGGGTTCTACGGTGGTATACGTCAAGGGTTATGTGAAGCCTTATTTTCAAGATTATTGGTGGTTTGATTTGATATACTATGTGGCTATTTTACCCGTCTACAATCTTATATTGTTGATTTATGGCTTTATTTTCGGACAATTCTCGTATTTCTGGGAATTCGAAAAACGATTTTTTGCCCGTATTTTCAAACGCAATTCCAAAACATCATGAACAAAGATTCCATTTTAAAAGCCCTTTCCTTGGTAGAAGATCCAGATCTTAAAAAAGATTTGGTAACCCTGGGAATGATAGAAAATTTAAACATTGACGGTTTAGAGGTTCGCTTCGACTTGGTATTAACCACGCCGGCTTGTCCGATGAAAGAAACCCTCGTTAACGCCTGTAAAACCGCCATCCTATACACGGTAAATAAAGACGCTCAAATTCATATTAATGCAACCCATAGGGTGGTGCAGCAAGAGCGTGCTAACGACGTGCTTTCAGGGGTAAAACATGTTATTGCCGTGGCATCGGGTAAGGGCGGAGTCGGTAAAAGTACCCTGTCTGCCAGCTTGGCGTTGGGTCTTGCCCATACAGGGGCGAAAGTAGGATTGTTAGATGCAGATATTTACGGTCCTAGCATTCCAACTCTTTTTAATGTGCACGCCGCACCCGAGATGAGAGAAAAGGACGGTAAAAATATCATGATACCGATTGAGTCGCATGGCATTAAATTATTAAGCATCGGTTTTATGACGGCTCCCGGACAAGCCGTAGTTTGGCGAGGTCCGATGATTTCCAGTGCATTCCGGCAGTTTATAAACGACGTAGATTGGGGTGAATTGGATTATCTCATCGTTGATTTGCCTCCCGGTACCGGCGATGTGCAAATTTCGTTATCGCAATTGGCGCCATTAACCGGAGTCGTAATCGTAACCACCCCGCAACTTATGGCTACTTCTGACGCAGCTCGGGCTATTGATATGTTTAAATTAGATGCCATTGCTAAGCCCATTATTGGAATAGTAGAAAACATGTCATTCTTCACTCCCTTAGACGCTCCTGATAAGAAATATCGATTGTTTGGAGAAGGCGGCGGTAAAAAATTAGCGGAAGAACATCAAATTCCTTTCTTAGGAGAACTGCCATTTCAGATGGAATTAGGGAATGCCGCGGATACCGGTAAATGGGATTTTAACCAGCCGCATATGGAGCCCTACTTGAATGTGGTTAAAGAAATTGCCCGTCAAATTAGCGTGATGAACCTTAAATAATCTGGGTTCTTGCGCTATTCGGCGTTCCTATTCAGAATTGCATGAACTATTTAAAACAAATTAAAATAACGTACTTTTGTGAGGATGGAATTGCAACAACATATTGAAACGGTATTAGATACCATACGTCCTTACCTCCATGCCGATGGCGGCGACGTAGAAGTGGTTGAAGTTACCGAAAACCGAGATGTTATTTTGCGACTTACCGGCAATTGCAGCAGCTGCAACATGAGCGAAATGACCATGACAGCGGGTATCGAAGAAAGTTTGAGAAAGAGTATTCCCAATTTAGGGGCTATCAGTGCTATTAAGGGGTAGTTTACACACCCCTGCCCAACATTCCCTCGTTCCAATGGTTCTCGCACCGCGCTTGGTAGGTATCGTTATGTCCCACCAATACTAAATCTTCAGAATCAATGGTTCTATAGGTGAAATGCGCTTCTTGTTCGCAAACAGCGCATCTTGCGGCCACTTCTATTCGTTCGGTTGCGAGATTTTTAAGGGCCCTCATAGATCCGAAATCACGATTCAAATAATCGCGATCCAGCCCTGCAGCCACTACCCGAATGCCGTCCATCATTAATTCGCCGATGACTTCAATGATATATGGAGAGAAAAATTGCACCTCGTCGATATAGCATTCTTTGGTGTTTTTTTGAATCAAGGGAAAAAGCTCCTCTGCTTTAGAAATTCGGTGTCCGAGAATTTGCAATCCTCCATGAGAATTGATTTTATTCGCCTGATATCGATTGTCTAAAAGCGGTTTTACCACGATTTTTTCGTTGATATCTACCAGGCTTTCGTTGTAAAGCCCTATTAAACGGGTGGTTTTCCCCGCAAACATACACCCGTAAATTAGTGTAAAATCTCTCATTGCCTCTGCGTACTTTCGGTTGTAAATTTCCGAAAAATTTTTGATACCCGGTTTATGAATCCTCGCATTCCTCAAATAATTGCCGATTTGACTCAGTTAGAGTCGAAATTGCGCCATTCAAAAACAGCCGAAGAAACCGCCAAGCAATTGGCTACCATTAAGGCATACGCGGCAGAATTATATCTTGAAACCGATATGGAAATAATTGCGCACAACAGCGCCACAATCTCCACGCCACAACCCATAAACGAAATTTCAGAAGAAACCCATCCGTTATTTAAGCCGAGCTATGAAGACGATGTGCTCACCTCAGACGCGCCTACGTTAATAAATCCGTCCATAACCGAATCGGCAATTCCCAATGCTGAACTTTCGGGGGAAGCCTCTTCAAACCTCGTTTCTTTCAAAGAAACTGAGGGGCTAGGAGCAACTGAATTGGTGAAGGAAGTCGAGCCCCAAGCGCATATCAATGAGGCGGAAGAAAGCAAATTTGAGGATGATTTCGATTTAGAAGTAAACGAAGACGACAATGAAGTTGGGCAAGATGAAGAAGGGGATGACTTCGAAATAGACGATGAGGATGATAATGAAATAGAAGAGGACGACAACGATTTAGATGACTTTGAAGACTACGAGAATGACAATCACGAAGATGTTGAAGTGAACCTGGAGCCGCCTGCAATACATCAAGAGTCGACCAATTTCGAACAAGCCGAAACTGAAAATCACGAAAAAGATTTGCATAATTCGCAAAATATTTCCCAAGAATCGGAGAATACAACGCCGCCAACTTCTACAGCGCCGCCTAAGCTAGATTTGTTTTCTGTGCAAAAGGAAGTGCCTGAGCCTGAAGAAGATGAGCAGGATATGCCCGTTGAGAAACCCCATTTGGAACAAAGAGCCAACGAGATTCTTTCGATGTTCTCCTTCTCCAGAAGATTTGAATTTGGCAATTTTTTGTTCGGGGGGGATATGAAGCTTTTTACTGTCTTTATAACCGAGATGCTCGCGGCAGGGAATTCCGAAGAGCGCGAAGATGTATTCGACACCTGGTACAACCAACGTCAATGGTCGCGCCGAGACGAATCTGCAAACGATTTGAAACGCAACTTGCGTAAAATGATGTAGCCCCTAAAAAAACGGGCATCTCTACATTAAGATGTCCGTTCGATTTCACCATAAACACCCCTTGGCCTTTACCGCATGTTTTTTGGTATTAGGCGCTATTCTCGGCAAACATGCCATCGCTTTTATAGCGGCCGCAGGCACTATTTTACTCTTAACAAAACGATTCTGTTGGCGCGAATACATGCTATCATGTATATCTATGGCATTGGGCTTTTTGAGTTTTAACTATCAATTTAGGGAATATAAAAATGCGCAATGGGCGCTGCAAAACCACGACCTTCTTCAGGTGTTCGTTACCGCTCAATCCAGAAATTCAAAAGGTCTGCAAATAAAAGCGATTGTAAAGGCCTTCTACAATGGAGAGGCTTGGAAAGCCCTGCCCCGTTACGAGGTTGAATGGTGGCAAAAGGAAGTAATCGATATTACTCCTGGAAGCCTTATTGCCATTAAAGGAGCCGAGTTGAAGATTCCTCAAAAAAGACAATATCCCTTTATGTTTGATGATGCCGCGTATCAATTAGGACAAAAAAAGCTGGGTCGTTTGAACGTTCAGAATGCCCAAATTTATGGATTGCGGTGCGATTCGAATTCCCTCGAATACAAAAGATTTCAATATAAGAATGCCATTTTACTGCGCTTAGATAAGGTGTTAAGTCCACGCGCACATGCCCTTTTTGTAGGCTTGATTTTGGGAGATAAATCGGGAATTACCCCTACTGAGAAGCAGCAATTTCAGCAAGCGGGACTCATGCACATCCTTTCGGTTTCGGGCATGCATTTGGGACTTATTTATTGGCTTTTATCTTGGCCTATTAAGCGTTTGGCCAAGCGCAATCGGAAGTTTAAAAAATTGGAATTGATATTGTTGCCCATCATTTGGGCTTATGCCTTTATGACAGGGATGGCGCCCCCGGTTTTTCGAGCAGCCGCTTTTATCACCGCTTTCTTAGGTACCCGTATTGTACTCAAAAGGAGCATTCGATTATCCGATTTATTGGCGAGCGCCGCTTGTTTGCAGGTCTTT
>CBFHXF010000015.1:0-41160 GCA_965659745.1 Bacteroidia bacterium | reverse complement strand
TGTGAATTATGAGTTGTGAATTATGAGTTGTGAATTATGAGTTGTGAATTATGAGTTGTGAATTATGAGTTGTGAATTATGAGTTGTGAATGTTTAGGTTGTAGATTATTAAATAATAGTGTATTCATTTAGAAATAGGGCTATTAATTGCACAAATAACACAATTTAAATTTATAAATTGATAATTCATCATTTACCATTCATCATTCACCATTCATAATTCATCATTCATCATTCACCATTCATAACTCATTTTTTATATGGGTCTACCGACCCAGTCAAATACAAGCGGTGTTTATTGGGGCTTCCCTCGAAGAAGACGTCCACATATTTTTTGAAATAACCGAAGGTGTTTTCGGTTTTGTACGCGGCTTGGATCCAGCCTGAAGATCCGGGTGGGATTTCGTTGCGTGTAAAATCGGTAGCGGTGCAGCTACAAGCAGCGTCTACTCCTTTTACTTTAATGGGGTGATTGCTGTAATTGGTGAAAACAAATTTGAATGTTGCCGGTGGACCCGTTGGAACCCCTCCTTCAAAGGTGTGGGTGGTTTCGTTCCAAGCAATACTGTCTAATAATTTTAGGAGTGAATCTCCTGTGATTATGGGCAGGTCTACTAAACTTTTGCTGTCTTTTGAGCTTGCTTTTGGGGTATTTGAATCTTGTGAGATGCCGATTTTCGATGGTGTACTTGAAGATGATGAGATAATGGTATCAGGAGTTGTAGCGCCTGATGCTGAAGTTGTTTTGGCTGCTACTCCTAAAGTTTTATGTTTGCTATTATCGTTATTCTTAGGGGAGGCCCAAAGACAAGATTCGAAAATTATACTGTTGGCTATAATCAGCAGGATGGGTAAGAGCAGTTTAGTTTTCATCATTTCGAACTACTATTTGTTTGGGTTTGTAAATTACAGTTTTTTCGTTGGGTTTGTATTTTGGGCGGATAATTTTTAGGTTGCCTTGAAGAATTAACTCGATGCTGCCTTCGTCATAATCGGCAAATACCCGCTTGAAATAGGGTCCGGGAGGAACGTTTTTGGTTTTGAAAAACAGTCGGATTGTATCGGTAGCTCCAGGTGCAATTCCCGTTTCTGTATAATGGTAATCAAAACAAATGCATTCGGTGGCTATTTGTGCAATGGTTAGGGTTTCTGTTCCGTAATTTTTTACGGCAAATAAAGCTTCTATGACGTCTCCGTTATTCGCATCGATAGTGATTGTATCGGAGCCTATCACTTTTAGATTTCCTTCATTTTTATGGCGTATTTGCGCTTGTAATTGAAACAAGGTGCTGCTTAAAAACAGTATCAATATAAGGGTTTTGCGATTTAACATTATTTTTGATTTAGATACGATAATGAAGTGATTATGATTACCTGTTTAATTGTGGGTTGACCAAAACAGATGTTCGGTATTCTTTAAAGGAAGTAAATGATAATAAAATGGACAAAAAAGAGGCTGTATTTTTTGAATACAGCCTCTTTTGTTAATTATCGAATGATAACGGGTGAAATGGGCTTTTCTGGCTCTTTCACAACGTTACCCGAAATGGTAAGAGTAATATCTCCGGCATTGCTATTAACAAAAATATTCTTGTTAAATGTACCGGGTCTTCCAGCTGAATTGTATTCAGCACGGATGCTGGCAGTATCGCCAGGCATTACCTCGGTAGTGGGATATTTAGGGGTAGTACATCCACAACTTGCTTTAACTCGCGTTAGTTTTAGTGGCTCTGTACCGTTGTTTGTAAACTGAAAATCGTAAGTAGCAATTTGTCCTTCAATAATGTTACCGAAGTTGTGTGCTAGCTGTCCAAATTGAATACCCGCATTGCTTTTTTCCTCAACTGGAGTATTGGTGCCACCAATTACACCATTTTGAGCTTTTGCATGCGTTAAAACGAAAGCAAATGCGGCAATGATTAAGGTCTTTTTCATCTTGGAATTACTTAAGTTCAGGTTTGGTTTCCTTGTTGGTATCGGTAGTAACGGTTCCGCTGATAGTAAGGTCTGTTACATCGCCGTTATCAAGTGTAACTTTAACAGACTTTTGGAAATAACCGGGTCTGCCTTCAGTTCCATAGCTCGCCTTTACTTCGCCGGTTTCACCTGGCATGATTGGCGTTTTTGTCCAGCTAGGGGTGGTGCAACCACAACTAGGTCGCGCACCTGTAATTACAATAGGGGCCTTGCTGTTATTTGTAAATTTGAAAACTACATCTGCTGGGGGACCCATTTCGATGTTACCAAAATCGTGTGCTTTCAATTCCCATTTAATAGCGGGCTCTTGTTGCTTAACTTCTTTTTGTGCCATGCTGCTTCCGATAAATGCAAAGGCAAGGGCTGCTAAGGTTAAAAACTTTTTCATGGTTTCTTATTTTATAATTTTTTTAGTTTACTACAAGATTCGTACCAAATTTAGACGTTCTCAGTCTGTATTTCGTTGTCGCTTCGTTATAGTTTATTTTTTTTAGGATAAAATTGACATTAGAGTTTACGTTTAACTTCTTCTTGGATATACACTTCAAGGTAATCACCCTCCATGATATCGTTGAATTTTTCGAGTTGTAATCCGCACTCATATCCACGGGTAACTTCGCGTTGGTCGTCTTTGAAACGTTTCAATGAGCCTAATTTTCCGTCGTGTTTCACTACACCATCTCGAATAACACGTACTCTGCTGTTGCGCTCGATTTTTCCATCGGTAACGTAACAACCGGCAATAGTACCCACTTTGGAAATTTTGAATATTTCACGAATTTCAACCTGTCCAATGATTTTTTCTACAATATCAGGACTTAACATACCCTCCATTGCTTTTTTGATTTCCTCGATAGCCTGGTAGATGATGCTGTAAGCTCTGATGTCGATTTCCTCACTTTCAGCAAGTTGTTTGGCTTTGGCAGAAGGTCTAACTTGGAATCCGATAATGATGGCATCAGACGCGGAAGCTAACAAGACATCACTTTCTGTGATTTGTCCAACCCCGCTGTGAATTACATTTACGGCAATTTCATCGGTAGATAATTTCATCATGGCATCGTTTAACGCTTCTACAGATCCGTCAACGTCTGCTTTGATGATGATGTTCAGCTCTTTAAAGTTTCCAACTGCTAATCGACGACCAATTTCATCAAGGGTAATATGACGTTTGGTACGTATTCCTTGTTCACGCACTAATTGAAGACGTTTGTTTGCCAAAGTTTTTGCTTCGTCTTCATTTTCCATTACAGCGAATAAATCACCGGAAGTAGGGGCGTCAGAAAATCCTAAAATTTTCACAGGAGTAGCCGGAGGAGCCTCATCGATGCGGGTTCCGCGCTCGTTGAACATGGCACGTACTTTAGCATATTGAGAACCTGCCACCATATGATCTCCTACACGTAGGGTTCCGTTTTGAATCAAAAGGGTACAAACAATACCGCGCCCTTTTTCTTGAGTGGCTTCAATAACGGTACCTTTTGCACGTCGATCTGGATTGGCTTTTAAATCCATTAATTCAGCTTCCAAAAGAACTTTTTCGAGTAATTCATCGACATTAAGTCCTTTTTTAGCACTTATTTCTTGACTTTGGAATTTACCACCCCAATCTTCAACTAGGATATTCATTTGGGCCAATTCTTCGCGAATTTTATCGGGATTGGCACCGTCTTTATCAATTTTGTTAAAGGCAAAAACCATCGGAACGCCGGCTGCTTGGGCGTGGGCGATGGCTTCTTTGGTTTGCGGCATCACACTGTCGTCTGCTGCAATTACGATGATTGCAAGGTCGGTTACTTTGGCACCTCTGGCACGCATAGCGGTAAACGCTTCGTGACCCGGTGTATCCAAGAACGTGATTTTCTTACCATCTTTAAGGGTTACCTCGTAGGCTCCGATATGCTGGGTTATACCTCCCGCTTCACCTGCAATTACGTTGGCGCTGCGAACATGGTCTAACAGCGATGTTTTACCATGGTCAACGTGTCCCATTACCGTAACAATAGGCGCACGTGGCTTTAAATCTTCGTCGCGATCTATCTCTTCGTCTGCTGCTTCAATTGTGGATTCGGCATCTACGAAAGTTACATCGTAATTATAATCGCTTGCTACCAATTGGATGGTTTCAGCATCCAAACGTTGATTTATAGAAACCATTATTCCCAATGCAAAACATTTGGAGATAACGGCGGTTACAGGCACACTCATCAAACTCGCTAATTCATTAGCCGTTAAGAATTCGGTTACCTTTAATATTTTACTTTCTTCGTCTTTTCTGCGGCGTTCTTCTTCAAAACGACGGTTACGTACCTCACGATCTTCAAAGCGTTTTTTGCCTTTATTGTTATTTCTACGACCGGCATTTCCCATGCGATTGACCGTGTTTCTAACATTCGACTTTACGGCATTAGGATTAACGGGACCTTTATTTGCCGTGGTGGGCTTGTTGGTGCTGTCTTTAGAATCTTTGTTGCGATTATCGCGGTTAATGGTTTCCTGAACAGCAACTTTTACGTCAACTCCTTTTTCCTTGCGTTTGCGTTTCTTGCGAATTTCCTGCATGTCTTTGCGGGCTTCCTTCGCTAAGGAACTGTTTCCTTCTTTGGCAACAGGTAAGTTGATTCTTCCTAATACTTTAGGCCCTGAAAGAATTTCCTTTTTAGTTTCAAGATATTCGGGTTCAGGAGTAGGTTCCGGTACTTTAGGGGTTTGAGGAGCGGCTGGCTTTTTAGCGTTTCCTTTATTATCATTTTGAGGTTTCCCTTTGTTTTCAGAAGCTGGAGCTTCTTTCTTCGGGGAAACTTTGCTTTCTGTGGGAACCACAGGTTTGGCTTCGATTTTTGGCGTTACCTCTGCAGCTGGAGCAGTGGTTTTTTCTGAAACAATGGTTTCAGTGGATGTTACCGGTTCGGACGGAACAACAGGAGCAATAGGAGCTTCAGGTTGAACGGTTTCAACTGGAATTTCCTTAGCGGGTTCTGGTGCTACCGCTTCTGGTTCTTTTTTCTTTTTAGGTTCTAGGTCAATTTTACCCACTACCTTAAAAGTAGAAACAGGAGCTTCGGAGTTTCTTTCGATTTTTTCAGGTTCTACCGCTTTGGGTTCGGGAACTTTTTCTACTACAGGAGCAGGTTTTGGAGGTTCAGGAACTACGGATTCTGAAACAGAAGGAGCCGTTGTGTGAGGTACTACAGGAGCAGTTCTGACAGGCTTTTGGCTTTTCAGTTTGTCTGCTTCTTCTTTCATTGCCTTATCGGCAGAAAACTCTTTCAAGCAAGCTTGATACTGCTCCTCAGAGATTTTTGAGGTTGGACGTGCGTCTACTTCATGTCCTTTTTCTTGAAGGAATTCAGCTATTGCCGACGTACTTCGGTTTAGTTCACTTGCTACTTTTGCTAAACGGTATACCGCCATAATTTAATTCAAATTTAAAATTAACCTTCTGATATCCCAAGAATTTAGGGGGATTCATTTAAAATCCCCCTACAGGCCTTGAGAAAGCGCCTGTTTTTTATGGGTCTTGCCCAGTTTATTCTTCGTCGAACTCTTTGCGCAAGATCTTGTGAATCTGCGAAATAGTTTCCTCTTCCAAGTCGGTGCGGGTCAATAAATCTGCTACAGACGTACGAAGTACATCCTTCGCGGTATCCAATCCCACGCGTTTGAATTCTTCGATGATCCATTCATCGATTTCATCCAAAAATTCATCTAGATCTACGTCGTCTTCCACCACTGCATTTACGCGGTATACTTCGATTTGGTAGCCTGTTAATTTACTCGCCAATTTAATATTATGTCCACTTCTACCGATAGCCAAGGAAACCTGATCGCTTTCCAAGAACACATTAGCGGTGGTACCTTCGATATCCATTTTGCTTACAACAGCCGGTTGGATGGCACGTTGAATGAACAAGGCGTCGTTAGTGGTATAGTTGATTACGTCGATGTTTTCGTTACGTAATTCGCGTACGATTCCGTGAATACGCGCGCCCTTTACGCCTACACAGGCTCCAACGGGATCGATGCGATCGTCGTAGCTCTCAACAGCTACCTTAGCACGTTCTCCGGGTTCGCGAACGATTTTCTTGATGGTGATCAAACCGTCTAGGATTTCAGGAACTTCTAATTCGAACAAGCGTTCTAAGAATTCAGGAGAGGTACGTGAAAGAACCACTCTTGGAGATCCTTTATCCATGTCTACGGCATGTATCACCGCACGGATAGAATCGCCTTTTTTGTACATATCACGTGGAATCATTTGATCTTTTGGAAGGGTTAATTCATTTCCTTCATCGTCTAAGATCATGATTTCGCGTTTCCATACGTTATACACTTCTCCGTTGATGATTTCGCCACGTTTGTCGGTATACTTGCGGAATAATTCGTCTTTTTCCAGCTCGATAATGCGACTCATAAGGGCTTGACGGGCATTTAACACGTTACGGCGACCGAAATCTTCGAGGCTGATTTCTTGAATACAATCTTCACCCACTTGATAATCGGGCTCTAATTTCAAGGCATCTTCTAATGCAATTTGTAAATACGGATCTTCAACTTCGCCTTCTTCTACGATGAGGCGTAAGTGGTACATTTCGATATCCCCGGTTTCGGTATTGATGATGATGTCGAAATTGGCATCTTGACCAAATTTCTTTTTTAGGATGTTTCTAAAAACGTCTTCCAATACGCGCATCATGGTAGCGCGGTCAATGTTTTTGAATTCCTTAAACTCGGAGAAACTCTCCACCAGATTGATTCCGAGGTCTTTGGCTTTGGCTTTCATGTTATTTAAAACTTAAAATGATAGTTGCTTCTTTTATTTGGTCGAAGGGAATTTGAACTTCTTCCAAGTTGATTTTCTTTTTTCCTTTTTCTTTAACCTCGTTTTGGATAGTGAGAATTTGGTTTTCAAACGCCGTGAATGCTCCCTGATAGGTAGCTTCTTCGGTTTGAATTTTCAAACTTCTTCCGATGTGTTTTTTGAACTGTCGGATATCGCGTAAAGGCTCTGTTGCCCCTGGCGAAGAAATCTCGAATGTAAACGGATGTTCTCCAAATTCACCTTCATCGATGGTTCTAGAAATATGACGGGTAAACTCGGTTAAAACGCCCATAGACAATGCTTCCTCGCTATCGAGGTAAAAACGGAAAAGTCCGGTTGGACTCACAGTATGGTGCACTACGAACAATTCGTAATTAGCCGCATCCGCGTCTATAAGTTCTTTGAGTTTTTCACCTAATTTTTTCATACCCAATAAAAAAGGGGACTGCTTTTCGCTTGCCCCCTCCTGATTATTTGTTGGAAAAGTTCCACAAAGATAGATATATTTTAATGAAAAACCAAAGCCTCAGGTCTTATAAAGCCTTGTTCGGCTTTCATGAAAATTGAATGATATCTTCGCTTTCGAAGTATTCGATAATGTGCTGTCGCAACACATTTTCTTGTTCGAAAATGTTCAAATTGGGCAAGGGTTTTACATTCTCCCATTCGGGCCATCCTTTTTGGTTGGTGCCCGATTTTGCATAGTATCCAGAAAAACTAAGTACCCGGCAGTTGGCAATGTGCATGAGCCTCGTTTTTTCTTCTTTTGTAAACGCCTTTTCGGGAAGTTCCCCCAATTCACGAATACCAATTAAAAATAAAATGGCATTTAAATCGGGTTTCTTTTGGAAATTTTCCTCTATAAAGGCCACTACTTGAAGCCATTTGTGCTTTATTTCTTGATTTAAGGTATGTTCTGTTGACATGATATTCCTACAAAGTAACAACCGATTTCCTAAAAGCAATACGTAGAACTCGGCGAATCTGTATTTTTGTTATATGAATACCGAATCACCATCGAATTACGACGGATTGGATTTAATGAGTACGCAAGAAATACTCATAGGAATGAACGACGAAGATGCGCGTATTGCCGACATTGTTAGAGGTCAAATTAACACCATAACCCTGTTGGTAGATGCTTTGGTATCTAAAATGCAAAGAGGCGGTCGCTTGTTTTATATGGGAGCGGGCACCAGTGGTCGTTTAGGAATTGTAGATGCATCAGAATGTCCGCCTACGTTCGGTGTGGAACAGGGCAGGGTAGTAGGAATTATTGCGGGGGGCGACGGAGCCATACGCAAGGCCGTTGAAAATGCAGAAGACGATACCGAACAAGGATATAAAGATTTACAGCTACACGATGTAAACACAAATGATGTAGTGGTTGGTATTGCCGCATCTGGACGTACGCCCTACGTTTTGGGGGCGGTACAGGCGTGTAGGCAAGCCGGAATTACCACGGGTTGCATTGTTTGCAATTCCGATTCCCCCGTGGCTAAAGCGGTTGATTTTCCGATTGAATTGATCACAGGTCCCGAATTTTTAACCGGTTCTACCCGATTAAAAGCTGGAACCGCCACAAAATTGGCATTGAATATGATTACCACCGCCGCAATGATACGATTGGGTAGGGTGAAGGGTAATAAAATGGTTGATATGCAGTTGAGTAACGATAAATTGGTAGATCGCGGCACCCGAATGATTATGGAAGAAACGGGTTTAGACTACGATACGGCGCAGTTGGTGTTGTTGAAAGAGGGGAGCGTGCGCGCTGCAATCGATAAACTTTCGCAGTGGTAATATACTAAGAAAGAACGTCCCAAGTGCGATCGCCAAGCAGTCGTACCGTATGTAAATACTGGGCGAAGGGCATGTTTTTACCCCATTCGTAGGGCGCTACCATGCTTAAAACCTGAGTGCCGTCTTCTTTTTGATAAAGGTGATAGATGCCGTTAATTACGGGTTCGAAATTGATATCGGCTTTGTAAATGGCATGCGAAATTTCCAAACGTTCTTCGATATCGCGGGCTTGTTTCATCAGTAATTCGGCCTGCTTTTTGAGCATTTGAATTTGCTGATTGGCCTGGTGCTGCATGGCTTCATGGGCATTGGCCTTGAGCATGCGTTTGTCGATGGGTTCGATTTTGGGAGAAGTTACCGAAAGCGCGTATGGCGCATTGTGCAATTCTCCCTGATATCGGGCATCTTTTAGAAATAAGGGCCGGTTATCTGCTGCCTGCGTTTCGTTCGTTTCGGTATTTAAAGTTTCGTCTTCCAAAACAAGAGAACAATCTAAAGGCAAAAATGTTAGCCTACCCAACCGTTTTCGAGCAATTTTTCTGCGATTTGTACGGCATTCGTTGCCGCCCCTTTGCGCAAATTATCGGCCACCACCCAAATATTAAGTCCGTTTTCTATAGATTCGTCTTTGCGAATACGTCCTACGAAAACTTCGTCTTTATCGTGTGCCCATAGGGGCATCGGATATATATTTTCTTGGGGAAGATCTTGAACGACTATCCCTGGAAACGCAGTTAAGGCTTGACGCACTTCGTTTAAATGAGGTTCTTTATGGAAGCTTATATTGATGCTTTCGCTGTGGCCGCCCATAGTAGGGATTCGAACGGTGGTTGCGGTGATTTTCAAATCGGGGAGTCCCATGATTTTTTTGGTTTCCTTCATCATTTTTTCTTCTTCTTTGGTATATCCATTTTCTAAGAAAACATCGATGTGAGGGAGTACATTTTGGTCGATTTTATGGGGATATACGGGCGTGGTTTCGCGGCCTTCGCGTTCGTCGAACATCTGCTTTACCGCTGCTTGTCCGGTACCGGTTACCGACTGATAGGTACTTACGACTACGCGATTCAGTTGATATAAATCGTGCAGGGGCTTCAGGGCCATTACCATTTGGATGGTTGAGCAATTGGGATTGGCGATAATGAAACTGTCTTTTTGTAAATGTTCGGCGTTGACTTCGGGAACTACTAACGCAATATTGGGTTCCATGCGCCAAGCGCTGGAGTTATCGATAACGTAGGTGCCTACTTCTGCGAATTTGGGGGCCCATTCTTTAGAGGTGCTGCCACCGGCAGAGAATAGGGCGATATCGGGTTTTGCCAATACGGCCGATTCGAGCGACTGCACTGTGAATGAATTTCCCCCGAAAGAAATTTGTTTACCCACGCTTTTTTCAGAAGCTACGGGAATGAGTTCGGTAATGGGAAATTGGCGCTCTTGGAGCACTTGTAACATTTTGGTGCCCACCAAGCCGGTGGCACCGATTACGGCTACTTTCATTCCGAAATAGTATCGTTTTGAGTTGAATCGCTGTCGTTGAGCAGCTCATCAAATGCTTCATCTTGATTCAATTGGTCAACGGAATCTTGTTGCTGTGTTTCTTCCTCTGTGAAAGGTTTGGCTTGTTCTCCAGAGCAGGAGCCGAGGGTGATGGCGGCAAATAGTACTATATATAAGGTATGTTTCATGATCAAAATAGGTCTAATTCTTCAAAAAAGTCGTGCCAAAGGCTCAAATCTTTCTTTCCAACTTCGGTCTCTTTTTCGCAATCGATACTAAATCCATAGGGATTGTCGTTGATGATTTTTGCTGCGTTTTGGCTATTGGGGGAAATTGTTACGATATGGGTATGCGGATACCATTGAGGGCTGTGGGAAGGGTGATCGAAGGGACCTTGTCCTAATACAATCCATTCGTGCACGTCTTGAAATGCGGTTTGTAATTCGCTTAGCCTTTCGGATGGGCATTCTATGCCGTTTACAGGGAGCACATCGAGGAAGGAGTTGATTTTTTCGATGTTTTCATCCTGAATTTCTAATATAAGTTTAGGACCCGCACACCAAGATATGATTTCCTGGATGTCGGCAGCTTTCATGGCATGGGGGCCGCTGATAGAAAAGCCTACCCATTCGGCCATCGCCGAGGCGGCGAAGCGCGCGTCGCTGAGGTCTTGTACGTGATTAAATTTTATCTTCCACATGGTTCAAAAAAAAGGCCACCTTATGGTGGCCTTAGTATTATACTAATAAGGTCACCGGTTCTTCTAAGAACTGTTTCAGGGTCTGTAAGAAGGAAGCTCCCATAGCGCCGTCTACCACGCGGTGGTCGCAGCTTAGGGTTACTTTCATGGTTTTAACAGGTTTGATTTCGCCGTTTACCACGCCAACGGTATCCTTAACGGTACCTACGGCAAGGATGCATGCATCGGGAGGATTGATGATGGCGGTAAACTCGTCGATACCGAACATACCTAAATTAGAAATGGTAAAGGTATTACCAGTCCAATCTTGAGGTTGTAGTTTCTTTTCTTTGGCTTTGGCTCCGTATTCTTTTACCTCTTTGCTGATTTGCGCCAAGGGTTTATGGTCTGCAAAGCGCACCACAGGCACTAAAAGTCCGTCTTCTACAGCCATGGCCACACCGATATGGATGTGGTGGTTGGTGCGAATTTTGGTCCCCAACCAGCTAGAATTGATATTAGGATGTTTGCGTAGGGCAGCGGCACATGCTTTTACCACGATATCGTTCATCGATATTTTAACATCGCTTATTTTATTCATATGGGCACGTGCTTCTGAAGCTTTGTCCATATTGATTTCTATGGTAAGATAGAAATGGGGAGCATTGAATTTAGATTCTGCCAATCTGCCTGCGATGGTTTTACGCATTTGTGATACGTTTACCTCCGTGAAGCTTTCTTGTCCGAAAACGGCGGTGCTGGCAGCGGAAGGAGCTGCGGTTGCAACAGGTTGCGCATTGTCTAAGTCGCGTTTCACGATACGGCCATTTTCGCCGGTACCTTGAACGTTAGAAAGATTGATGCCTTTTTCCTCCGCTATTTTGCGGGCGAGGGGACTTGCTTTAAGTCGGCCGTCGGTGCTATTGTCGGAGGCAATTGAAGCCGGTACAGAAGTAGGTGCAGGAACAGCTGCAGGAGTTGCCGCAGCAACTGGAGCAGGTTCCGTGGCAGCAGGTGCCGTTGTGGTGGCAGCGCCGGAAAGCAAAGATTGGAAATCTTCACCTTCTTTACCTACTACCGCAATGGGTCCGTCTACAGGCACGGCCTCACCCTCTTGCACCACTAGGTGTAAAACGGTTCCTTTGGAATACACTTCCATATCCATTGTGGCTTTGTCGGTTTCAACTTCAGCCATGATATCGCCACTCTTAACCGTATCGCCCACTTTTACATTCCACTTCACGATTACCCCTTCGGTCATCGTGTCGCTCATTTTGGGCATGGTAATTAAATCTGCCATACTATTTAAACGTTTGAGGTGCGAAATTAAGTAAAAAATGTGCTATTGTAAGCGTAAAATGTTTAAACTTGTAAGGTGATTGTTTGATTTTGTACGAATCACAATAAGATATGGCCATGAATGACTCCTACGAAAGTTTTTTAAGATATGTTTCAGAACACGGAACGGTTAAAACCGACCGCACCGGTACAGGCACGAAAAGCGTATTCGGCGGACAGTTGCGATTCGATCTTTCTGAGGGATTTCCTTTAATTACCACTAAGAAAGTGCACCTCAAAAGTATCATTCATGAACTTTTATGGTTCCTTAAGGGGGAAACTAATATTGCCTATTTGAAAGAAAATGGGGTTTCTATTTGGGATGAGTGGGCCGATGAAAACGGTGAATTAGGTCCGGTTTATGGCAAACAATGGCGCTCTTGGGAAGCCAAAGACGGTCGCGTCATTGACCAAATCAGCGAGGCTTTAGAAATGATCAAGAACAATCCCGACTCCCGTAGGATTTTGGTGAATGCATGGAACGTGGGCGAAATCAACAAAATGGCCCTTATGCCATGCCATACCTTATTCCAATTTTACGTGGCCGATGGAAAATTAAGTTGTCAGTTATACCAGCGCAGTGCCGACTTGTTTTTAGGAGTGCCGTTTAATATTGCGAGCTATGCTTTGCTTACGCTCATGATGGCGCAGGTAACCGGACTGAAACCAGGCGATTTTGTGCATACCTTCGGCGATGCCCATATATATATGAATCATCAGGAGCAAGTAGCCTTGCAATTGTCGCGCGATTTGCGTCCCTTTCCGCAAATGAAATTGAATCCAGATATTCAAAATCTCTTCGATTTTACCTACTCTGATTTTACTCTGGAAGGCTACGAGCCACACCCTGCCATAAAAGCGCCGGTGGCGATTTAAGTTCGTTTAAGGTTGCAGCAGTGCGCACATTACAGACTCCGTTTCGTATTTAATCAGCCATTGAGCTATTGATTTTGCGTTTTTCGCAAATCTTTTTTCACATTTCCTTGTAACATTTTAGGGGCTCTGCCGTTAAAGGGATGTAAATTGCAATTGATTTTACCAAACATGGAATTTTCAAACCTATTTAAAAGGATCAGTATGGTGCTGGTGCTGTGCTCTTTTTTCTCTTGGGGGAAGTCTCAGAACGCCGCACGGGTAACCTTATCGGGATTCGTAAGCGATGTAGAAACGGGAGAATATTATGGAAATGTGCGCATTACGGTTTTACCCGATGGCGTGAGTACCTATACCAACAACTACGGTTTTTACTCAGTGACTTTAGAAAGAAAGCAAATTCAGAAGCGCGTGGCCTACTATCAATTTGGCGGTTTTGAATTAGATAGTTTTGTTTGGAATTCGAATGGCGATACGTCGGTACATTTTAAAATTAGAGCTAAAGTTCAAGCGGAACAAATAGAAGCCGTTGAAATTAGATCTAAGAAAAATACCGTTGCCGATAAAGTGGAGATGAGTCGCATCGACATTCCAGTGAATCAAATAAAGGAAATTCCCGCTTTATTTGGAGAAAAAGATGTTTTAAAAGTAATTCAGTTATTACCGGGGGTTCAAGCTGGAGGGGAAGGACAAAGCGGATTATACGTGCGCGGTGGTGGTCCCGATCAGAATTTAATGCTATTAGATGAAGCCATCGTTTACAATGCGTCTCATTTATTTGGATTTTTCTCTGTGTTCAATGGCGATGCCTTAAAATCGGTTGAATTAGTAAAAGGCGGTTTTCCGGCGCGTTATGGTGGTCGTTTGTCGAGTGTTATTGACCTTAGTATGAAAGAAGGCAATAACCGCAAGTATACCGGTGAAGTGGGAGTGGGAGTATTGAGTTCGAGGTTTACGTTTGAAGGGCCGATTAAAGAGGGTAAAAGTTCGTTTATGATTTCGGGCCGCCGTACATATATAGATTTGCTCATTCAACCGTTTTTATATGCGGCAACCGGCAATAATGGCGGGTATTACTTTTACGACTTTAACGCCAAAGCCAATTATACCTTATCAGAGAAAGACCGGTTATATTTGAGTGGGTATTTTGGGAAGGACGAGTTTTACACTAAAATCAGAGAAGGCAGAGCGCGATTGGATACCGATTTTGGTTGGGGAAATCGCACGGTAACAGCCCGATGGAATCATGTATTCTCGCCAAAGCTATTCTCGAATGCCTCGATTATCTACAGTCATTATAAATTGAATATCGGTTTAGAATCTTATGATGGGTTTGAGGATACCTTTTTATTGAACTATCAGAGTGTAATCGATGACATCGGTTTTAAATACGATTTTGACTGGAGGCCACACCCCAATCACCAGGTTCGTTATGGACTGCAGACCACGCGGCATCAATTTCGACCCGCTGCATTGGTTATTAAGGCAGGTGATTTAGGTGAACTACAGAATAAAATTAATACCATTAACACCTATGAAAGTGGTGTTTATATTGAAGATATTTGGAAATTGGGTGATTTGCAGTTGAATCCCGGATTTCGTTTGAGTCACTATGCGGTAGAAGGCACCACGTTTGTAAATCCGGAGCCACGATTTAGTGCATCCTATAATATTGCACCAGATTTGGCTGTAAAAGCCTCGTATGCCCGCATGTTTCAATACATACATTTGTTGAGTAACTCGGGTATTTCTTTGCCAACAGATTTGTGGATACCCGCTACGGCCGGACTTCTGCCCATGAGGAGTGAGCAAACGGCTATTGGATTGGCTAAGGATTTTGATAAAGGATTTTCTGTTACGTGGGAGGCTTATTATAAGGATATGAAAGACGTGGTTCAATACAGAGAGGGTGCCTCATTCTTATTGGAAGACGATATTTTCAGTTCGAGCGCCGTTGGAGGCGGTCGCAATTGGGAACAACAAATTACCCGAGGCAATGCATGGAGCTATGGAACCGAGTTGTTTTTACAGAAAAAGGTAGGTCCGTTTACAGGTTGGATTGGTTACACCTTGAGCTGGACGCAGATGAAGTTTCCTGAATTGAATGGAGGGAAGCCTTTTTATGCGCGTTATGACCGCCGACATGATATTTCGGTAGTGGGTTCATACAAGATTAAAAAGAATGTGAATTTTGCCTTTACTTGGGTCTATGGAACAGGAAATGCGGTTACTTTAGCTCAAGGGTATATTCCAGGTAATAACCACCAAATGTCGGCTTACCCGATACAATGGAATCCTCAGCTTCAATCCTATAATAACTTTATCGACTTTGGTTCGCGCAATGATTTCCGGATGGAGGCGTATCACCGTTTGGATTTGGGACTGCAGTTCCAGAAACAAAAACGCAATGGGGTTCAAACATGGGAGATTAGTGTTTATAATGCATATAATCAGGCAAATCCCTTCTTTTATTATGGGGGATATCAAGAGAATACCCGCGGAGAAACGTATCAAGTTTTGAAGAAAGTTACCCTGTTTCCGGTTCTTCCCTCTGTTAGTTGGTCCTTTAAATTTAATTAATGCGTATTTTGATTTTATCTATAACCCATATGAAGTCACGTTTAAACCTATTATTGTATATCACATTGGGGACATTGTTTATGGTGTCGTGTGAACAAGATGCATTAGTGGATCCGCCTCCTTTTGTAAAGAAGCCCGCCATTATGTGTTTAATGACGCCGCAGTCTGATGTTATTGAGGCTTCATTGGTGTATACGAAACCCTATTACGGACTTCAAAAGGACGAAATGGAATATATTTCAGATGCCTTGGTTACGATAACAGAAGAGTCGTCCGGGATAATTGATACCATGACAAATTATGCACCTGGTATGTATTCATTGAGTATAGGGCGTATAACTCTAAAAGAGAAAAACTGGTATAAAATGCGCGTGGTACTTTCCGATGGGAAAGAATTTTCTGCTCGCTCTAGAGTTCCACCTAAAGCCACAATAGATAATTTTAAGATTGCTTCCGTAAAAATGGGGAAGCCCTATGAAGATTTGAGTGGTGGTGGCTGGGGGTCGTACATCCTGAATCCATTTGCCATTGAGTTACTTTATGATCTGGGAGATCCAGATTTTTACGTTTCGCCTCAATTAGAAGGCAAAGCTAAAAATGCAATAGGAGAAGAAATAGAGGTGAGAATTTCATTTGCAGATGAAATTTTACCGGGAGAAACCAATAAGTCTACTAGTTTCTTTACGCAGTCTGAGTTTTATTCGGGATTTGGTATAGATGGGCCGTTTAATATTAATACGTTCTTTGGGGCGATTTATACCATGGATGAGGCCTATCGAAATTATTACAGAATGCAAATGTTGCAATACGAAGATGATCCGTTTTCCGAGCCGGTGTTATTTTCTAATAATTTCTCAGACGGGGCTTTAGGCGTATTTGGCACGTACGACTTTGTGCAGGGCACGTTTGAATACACCCCCTAAAATAAGATTATTTAGGAGTAGAGAATTATGAGGTTAACCTTTATTAGTTATCGCTGATAGGCACGCCACTATGGTAAGTAAGTGTAATTAAGCCTCATAATTACACATGGATTTAAGGGGTTTTATTTCAGATACCGCTGATACGCACGCCACCATCGGTCGGGCATTTCACCATCGCACACTTGTTGATAGTCTTTATATGAGCACCCTATAAAAAAGGTTTGATCTTCATAGGGGTGGGGTACCTCCATCCACCAGCGGTCGCTTTTGCGACTTTTGTAAAAGGTGATCTCATGTCCGGTATTGTCAAGTCGATTCCTATATATAAGGTAATTTGAATCGTTTTTTTCGGGATGATCATTGTATCTTGAACTGAATCCTTCAATGAAATACCATACCAATTGGGCTAATAGGATATCGGATGCGCGATTCGTGCGGGCGTCTGAGAGTCCAAAAAAAGTGGCGGTTCTTAACATATTAGAAAGGCCGGCATAACGGGCAATTTGGGCAGACTCTTCGGCATAGAGGCCGTTGGGACTTTGCAAAAGGGTATCGGGTGCATCGGCGAAACGGATGCTATTCATATCGAAGAACATCATATCGGAGCTGCGCAATACAGGTTCCGTTTCTTCAATTTGAGAACGGATTTTACCCAATCGGTAGTTCTCGAAATTGAAGCGTTCGAGCTGTTGGTGGGTTTCCTCCGAAATATAATAGGCTTGCGTGCCAATGAAGTCGATATTGGAAAGGTGGGCGGATTGCTCTTTGTTTTGGAGTAAATCGTAGCAATCGCTGCCGGGTTCTAGACTGATTGCATGGCTTACCAGGGCGACTTCTAAGGGTTTTTTAGTATCTCTGAAACCATGAAAATGGGATTGTAGGTGTGATTTGGCATCTGAGAGAATGACAACCGAAATATTCAGGGCTAGCAGTTCGCCGATGGCTTCTGAAACGGCAAAATTGCGTTGTTGTGCGTTTTCGGGTTCTGCGAAATTTCCGAGGTCTACAATATGTAAATTTTGGAATCTCCAATACAGAGGGTAAAGTTCCTTCCTGATTTTATGGGCTTGTTCGCCAACTCCGATAAGGGCAATTTGTGCTTTGGTAATTTTGGGAAAGCTTTTATTGTATATGTGTAAATGACCTCCCAAGGTATTTTTGTGGGTGAATTCTTGCGCGAGCAATTCATCAGGTACGGGAGTGAAATAGGCGTCTAACATAGCACCTGCAAATTCGTTTTACTTGTTCAATTACCGAAATAGATTAATTCACACTTTTGAACTTGTACAATTTATCTCACTTTTTTTATCAAAATTGTAATTTCAAATAACTTTACACGCAATTCATTGTTTCTATCTGTGATAAACCCACTAATTTTGCACCCACATGAGTCAAGGATTTTACACCATCACCATTAAAGACATAATTCAGGAAACCTCTGATGCGAAAACATTTGTATTTGATATTCCTGCCGATATACAATCGCATTTTTCTTACGATGCCGGTCAATATTTGACTTTTGAAGCCGAAATAAACGGTGAAAATGTGCGTCGTTCTTATTCTTTATGCACGTATTCTGGCGTTGATGCGCATCCTGCCGTTACCATCAAACGGGTAGAAGGCGGTCGCATGAGTAACTTTTTCAATAACACGCTTAAGGTGGGAGATTCGGTTCAGGTAATGCCTCCAATGGGTAATTTTACGGTTGTTCCGAATGCATCGCGTCAAAAACATTATGTTTTGTTTGGCGGTGGAAGCGGCATCACGCCTGTAATGGGCATCGCGAAGGCGGTTTTGGCCGATGAACCCCAAAGCAAGGTTACTTTGGTATATGCCAATCGCGATCCCGAATCGGTAATCTTCAAAAGCCAACTTAAGGATATGGAAGCGGCTCACGGAAGTCGTTTTACGGTATTGTTGAGTTATGATAAAGCTCCATTTACATGGTTTGGTTTGAAAGGTCAATTGAGTGAAGATAAGGTTCAGACTATTGTTAAGAGTAAAATTGGCGGTTCTTTTGATACCTATCCCTTCTATATCTGCGGTCCGGGTCCGATGATGGAGGTGATCAAAAAAGGACTATCAGGTATTGGTATTCCTAAAGATCATATCAATATTGAATATTTCAGCGCACCCACTTCCTCGGAAGGCGCAGATAATGTGGCAGTAGGTTCTGATAGCAGCGAAGAGGCGTTTGATGGTAAATCTGAAATTACGTTGACGGTGTACGGTAAAACCCATACCATTACGGTAGACGAAAACACGACCATTTTGAACGCAGCGATGAAAGAGGGTATTGATCCTCCATATAGCTGTACGGTAGGTGTTTGCACCACATGTCGCGCTAAGGTTCATTCGGGCTTAGTTCATATGCTGGAGCGCGAGGGCTTGAGCGACAAAGAAATCGAAGATGGCTTTGTACTGACGTGTCAGTCGGTACCGCGCAGTTCTAAGATTACTCTGAGTTACGAGTAGTTGAGCTACATCAAGTGGTTCGAATACAAGCGTACCCGATTCAGAAGTTCCGCAAAATCTTCTGGTAATTCTTGCTCAAAACGCAAATTTTCGCCCGTTGTAGGGTGTACGAATCCTAAAACGCGGGCGTGAAGCGCTTGTTTTGGGAATAGTTCGAAATTGTTTTGAATGAATTGCTTGAATTTCGGCAAATTAGCGCCTTTTAATATTTGACGCCCGCCGTACATTTCATCTGAAAATAATGGATGCCCTATATGTGCAAAATGAGCGCGTATCTGGTGTGTGCGACCTGTTTCTAACTCGCATTCTACCAATGTTAGAAAGTGAAACCGCTCGATTATCTTCCAATGGGTAATGGCTATTTTGCCATCTTCTGGATCGTCGAAATGTTTGCTTTTGCGGCGGTCTTTAGGATCTCGGGCTAAATACCCTTCAATGGTGCCCGAGTCTTCCCTTGGCTCGCCCCATACCAAAGCCCAGTATTTTCTTTCAATCGTATGTTCAAAAAACTGTTTCCCTAAGTGACTCAAGGCTTCGTCTAATTTTCCCACAACCAAAAGTCCTGATGTGTCCTTATCGATACGATGAATCAATCCGGGTCTGTGACGTGCGTCTTTTTGGGGTAAATTTCCAAAGTGAAACAATAGGGCATTAACCAAAGTGCCGTTGTAATTATTACAACCGGGATGCACCACCATGCCTGCGTGCTTGTTTACCACGACCACCGCATCGTCTTCGTAAATGACGTCAAGCGGAATGTCTTCCGGATATACTTCCGTATCGCGGGGTTCGTCGGGTAACACAATCCGGATATGATCCTTAGGTTTGACTTTATAATTGCTTTTAACCGAATTTTCGTTCACCATAACCGCCCCAGAAACAATTCCGGCTTGAATTTTAGTGCGCGATGCATTCGCAATTCGGTGCATCAACCAACGGTCAATGCGCATAGGTTCCTGTCCGGGATCTACGGTGAAGGCATAATGTTCAAAACCTTCTTCTTCTTCTTCGATGTAATCGTTGGGTAGCGTCAATGAACTGCAAATCTACGTCACAAAGGGCAAATGCCGCTAATATTCAAATTGTAAGTGTCCTAATTTCAATCCAGCCCAGCCCGCTTGGTTAATTACCACCTTTTTCCCCGCCTTGTTTTTTACCACAGTGGGCTCATCCAAAAATGTATGGGTATGTCCTCCTAAAATTACATCAATACCTTCGGTTCTCTGCGCCAGCTTGATATCGTCGATTTTTTCACTGCTGTACTGATAACCTAAATGCGACAAAACAACCACGGCACTGCAATTTTTATTTTTTCGGAGGAAGTTTACCTGTTCTTGAAGCTTTTCGACCGGATCGAAATACGCAAAACTACCCCGGTTGGTCTCTCCTTGTAGTCCGACTAAATCGATGCTTACCCCGGTTACGCCGATTCTTACCGGACCTTTTTCAATGATTTTATAAGGTTGAATAACGCCTAAATCGCTGTCTTTTTCGTAGGTGTAATTAATCAATAGGGTGGGGGTGTTGTATTGCTTCCTAAGAGAAAAAACATGTTCGACTCCCATATCGAAATCGTGGTTTCCTAAGGTAGTGGCATCGTATTCCATGCGTTGCATCCATTGCAATTCGGGGTGTCCTTTGAACACATTGAAATAAGGCGTTCCCTGAAAAACATCGCCAGAATCGAAAAGCGTTACGTGCTCGTGCTGTTGTCGCAATTCGCTCACCAATTGGGTCAATCGAGCAATACCGCCTTGATTGGCATGCCTTTTATGGGTAGCGGCGAAGGGTAAAAATCGGCTATGGAAATCATTGGTATGTAAAATGGACCAAGTATTTTTTCGAGGCGCTAAGGCATGCGCATAGCGCATTAAAAAGCCGCTCGCAAGAAGTACCGCACTGTTTTTTAGAAAAATTCTTCGGTTCATAGATTTTGAAAAATGCTGAATGGGTATTTGGAGTTCAAGGTTTCTGAATAATGTGAATTTTGTTTCCGAAATGTTGGTTTATGATACCTTTTCTCTTGAGTAAATGGGTTGTAGAGGTTTTTTAGGGTTGGTGAAAAATACGGGGATTGTTTCGGGGTTTTAGAGATTGGGGTGACGCTGCCATTTCGAGTTGCATTTGTTCGATGATCACATCGCGCAAAAATTTTCCGGTTTGGATGCTTCTCTTGGGATTTTTAAGCATGGTGAATCCGTCGCCGCCGCCTTGCATGAAATCTACAGTAGCGATACAATAGCTGCGGCGGCTGTCGAACGCGTTTCCATTAATACGGGCTGAAACAAATTGTTGCGAATCGAGGTACAACTCTCCACCCGATAAGGGCGTGCCTCCTATTTGAGCGATATAGTTGAAAAGGTCGATCATTTGGGTGCCCGATAAAACCAATAGTACCACTTCATTGTCGAAGGGCATTACCTCGTAAACAGCACCGAGGGTTATATTTCCGCTGTCAATCGCATTTCTCAATCCGTTATGATTCAAAACGGCTAATTCGGGCATGGGGAATTGATAGGTACGGGCAAATTCCTGAGCGCCTTTCAGGGAATAATCAGAAACCAATCGCGCCAAAGTAGCTTTATGCTGTTGCGATTCGGAGATGCGACCTTTACTTCTGATGGGACGGAATTCTTCTGCGGTGAATCCGATAATCTGATTCATTTGCGCATTCAAGGAATCGCTCAAGGGTTTGATCCAGTTGGCGGTAAACGTATCAATAGGCTCCGTACTATTGATGCCAATGGAAGTGCCTTTTACGTAAGTCACCGCATTTTTCGATGCTCTTATTATTGGGGTATCCAAATAAGTGCCACCGATATCAGTGGATGTATTTCTGACTGTTGGTGTAATTTCTTGGGAAATTTTAGCCGTTCTACATCCTTGAAAAAGGATCAAAGTGGCGGCTAATAGCAGTTTGATTGTAGGCATGATTGGGATGGTAAAATTAGTTAACCTAAAGAGAACAAAATGTTAACTTAAGGTAACCAAGGTGTAAAATAAATGAAGTAGATTTGAAGTACCCATTATTTTTTGGGAATTTTGCAAATAATCATGAAAAAAATATACGCAATTATCGCAACTGTAGCCTTGTTTGGCACGGCATTATCGCAGCAAATAACTCCATGCGACGAGTTATTTATTAGTGAGTATGTAGAAGGTTCTAGAAACAACAAGGCCTTAGAAATCTACAATCCAAGCAACCGCACTATTGATTTAAAAGATTATCGTGTTACCCGTTGGCAGAATGGTTCTGCCACTTGGGCAAACCAATATTCTGATGTGTTGTCGGGTACTATTGGTCCAAAAGAAACCAAAGTATTGGTTATCGACAAGCGCGATACCACACAAACAGGATTGGATACTCCCGTTGTGGCTGCATTACGCAACAAAGGCGATTTGTTTTTATCGCCCATATATGAGGTTTCTTACAGTATGTATTTCAATGGCGATGATGCCATGTCTTTAGATCGTTATTATGCCGATTTTACCACATGGGTACCGGTGGATATTATGGGCAAAATTGGCGAGCGTCCTCCTTTTGGAGGTTGGAGCGATTCGTTTCCTTACAATAGTGGCTTAGGAAAATGGTATACATCTAATCACACCCTTGTACGTAAACGTGAAGTTTTAACAGGTATCGATACCATTGCGCCTATTCGCAGAGGGGTTACGACTACCGCTCCGCAAGCGGCTAATCCACAATATTTCAATCCTTCTAAAGAGTGGATTTTATATCCAATCGACTTTTTTGATTCTTTGGGAAGCCACGATTGCGGTTGTTTAACATTAAATACAAAAGAATTGGAAAATGCGGTTTCGGTATATCCAAATCCGGTGAACGATATACTTATGGTTACGGCACATTCTAAAATTGCACAGGTAAGCGTAATGGATTTGAAAGGCATGTGCGTGAGCCTACCTATTGCGATGGGTGTTAGCGGTGAGAACGTAAAAATTTCCACCGAAAGTTTAAATAGCGGAATGTGGATTTTACAGATTCAGCTCGAAAACGGAGTAACCCTAACCCGTAAAATTCAGAAGTAAAGGTAATGCGATTCCTACGGGTACTTTTAGGGTTATGGACCCTTTCGAGTGCGTCTTTATGGTCGCAAGTGACGATTAAAGGCAAGGTTCAGGATGATATTTCTGGAGAATTGATCGAAAAAGCGCAAATAAGCGCGGGAACCGTGACCGTAGAAACCGATAAAAACGGTTTTTACGAGTTAAAAGTACCTATGGGTTCTTATCAAGTGAGAGCCACTGCGGAGGGTTTTGCTCCGGGGCTTATCAATATTGAGGCCGATAGAACGGTTATTTCCAATGTGAATTTCGAATTGGAAAATTTGAGCGATGCCATGCAGGCGGTGCAAATTGTGGCCAATGTGGCCAAAGACCGCCGCACCCCAATTGCTTATAGCAATATTTCGGGAAAGGATATCAAAGAGCGCTTGGGGAGCCAAGACATGCCCATGCTTTTAAACAATACGCCGGGCGTTTATGCCACCCAACAGGGCGGCGGTGCGGGTGATGCGCGTATTACGATACGCGGATTCAATCAGCGGAATATTGCGGTGATGATCGACGGTATTCCGGTGAACGATATGGAGAACGGTTGGGTGTATTGGAGTAATTGGTTTGGCTTGGGAGGTGTTACGGCACTAACACAGGTGCAACGCGGACTCGGAAGCAGTCGAATTGCCAATCCAGCAGTTGGAGGAACAATTAATATTATTACCAAGGGACTTACCCGCAAGCCGGAATTTTCTGCCAGTATGGAGTTCGGAGATTCGCGGTATCAGCAGTTTAATGTGAATGCATCGAGCGGTCGTTTGAAAGGCGATTGGGGATTCACGGTGGCCTTAACCCGCAGAACCAGCGATGGCTACGTAGATGGATTGTACGACGAAATGTGGGCTTATTTTGCAAAAATTGAGAAACATTGGGGTCGAAAACACAGCGTGTCGTTGACGGCAGTGGGCGCTCCTCAAAGCCATGGACAACGTGCTTATAAGGCGCGATTGTCATTATACGATCAGTCCTTAGCAAAAAGATTGGGAATGGATACGGTTTTAAGAGCGGCAGGCGGAAGAGAAATGCCCATAGATATGGGAAGGCGTTATAATCAGCACTTGGGAAGCTACCGAACGCCGGTGGCTTGGGGCACAACAGGCGACGTAATTTACGATGCTCAAGTTAATCAGGTGAACGAACGTTCTAATATGTTTCACAAACCTCAGATTTATTTAAAATACGATTACAAACCCAATAATAATTGGTTTTCGAATACCATTGCGTATGTTTCCTTGGGAAATGGAGGGGGAACTCGCGGCGAAGGCGTAAATCAGATTCCGAGTGTTTACGGACAGTTTGACTTTCAATCGGCGGTAGACCAAAATAGCGATTTTGGGGCCTTTTCGTCTATTGATGGTTTTTACTCCAACACAGAAAAAAAGGCCAACCGTATATTGTCGCGGTCGGTAAATAATCATGTATGGTATGGACTTTTAAATACCACCCAATACAAATTGAACAAGCGCATCACGTTTACCGGTGGATTGGATTTGCGCACGTATGTTGGAGAACATTATAAAGAAGTATACGATTTGTTAGGAGGCGATTATTTCATTCCCGATGCGAATGAAAAGAATCCCCAGAAAGACAATAAATACATGTATCGCAAAGGCGATATCTTCAATTATCACAACGACGGAGTGGTAAGTTGGATGGGAGGATACCTTGAAGGAGAATATACCTACAATCAATTTACCGGATTTGTGAATGTGAGTGGTACGCAAACCAGCTACCAGCGTTTGGATTATTTCCGACTCACTCCTGAGGGCGAAACGAATGTGTCGCCCACCTTGACTTTTAATGGAATTACTTTTAAAACCGGTGCCAATTATAACATTTCACGTAGGTTCAATACCTTTATTAATCTAGGTTATTTGAATCGGCCCGCGCGGTTCAGCAATGTGTTTGATTTGAGAAATTCGATCATTCAAGATGCTCAAAATGAATTGGTTTACGCCATCGAAGGAGGAGCCGGTTATAAAAGCCGACGTTTTACGTCTACCTTAAATTGGTATTATACCGATTGGCGCAATCGTCCGGTTGATTTTCAACCTACCTTTAGAGATGCCGACGATAATCCGTTAAACTATAATATTAATGGTTTGCAAGCCCGACATATGGGAATAGAGTTGCAGTCTGCCTTAAAAGCGGGCGATGGGATTACCATTGAGGCTTCTATGCATATCGGAGATTGGATATGGAAGTCGGGAAGCACGGCAATTGTTAGAAACAATGCCGGCGATTCGATGGGCGTATTTGATTTCGATGCCACCGGCGTTCACGTAGGCGATGCAGCACAAAATCAAGTGGCGGCGTTGATACGTTGGGAACCCAATCTACTAAAGGGTTCGTATTTCTCGGTTCAATACGTGTATTTCGGAAAGCAATTTGCAGATTTCGAACCCATCGCGTTGCGCGGAGAAATGAAAGGCAGAGAATCATTTAAAATACCTAATTATTGGTTTATGAATATTACCGGGGGATATTCCTTCAAGGTGAAACAGGCCCGTGTGCGTATTTATGCCATGGTTAATAACATTACGAATAATTTTTATATTTCAGACGCGCAGCATAGAAGCACGGCCACGACGATTAATGATCCCGGAGATGCGGGTTATGTATTTGACCCTAGAAATTTAGAGGTATTTGTCAGTCAAGGTTTGCGTTTTACTACGGGTCTGAGAGTTTCTTTTTAAAAAACACAAAAAATGAATATTAAAAGAATTGCAATTATTGCAACCGCCGCTTTGGCACAGATTGGGAGCGTTTTCTCTCAAGGAACTTTACCTATGTCTTGGGACATGGATGGCGCAGTTATGCCTACGGGTTTTAGCGCGGAACAAGGCACGGGTAACAAAACGTATTCTTTGGCCAGCTTGGTGAATAGCGCCCCGTATGCCCTTCGTTTGGATGTAACGGGAGAATATGTACAAGCGCATTGGTCTGGTAAAGCCGATACGGTTTCTTTTTATGCAGCTGGAACCTCTACTGGGGCGGCTTGGCAAGGAGAAGTTACTGTGGATGAAAGTGAAGATGGAACGAATTGGACTACCCTCAAAACGTTTATTAACGATATCCCTAATAAGGCAACCTTTGAATTTGTTCGTGTGAAAGAAGCATCGCGTTATGTGCGTATTTTTTATTCTAAAAAGGCGTCTGGTTTCAACTTAGCCATCGATGATTTTACGGTACGTCCGAAAGCGCCAAGTGAAAATCCTGAAATACAAGTGTTTTACAACAGTAAACAACAGATTCATACGGGTTCATTAAGTACCGGTAACGATACATTGATTGTTTTTGAAGTATATAACAACGGTACTAAAAATGATTTGACCCTGAGTGGTATTACCCTAACAGGGAATCAGGCACAAGATTTTACAGTGCTTACCTCTACTCCTTTAAATATTGGCAGTGCCACCCGCAAAGAAGTACAAATTCGTTTGAATGCCACTCAAAATGGTTCCTACTCGGCTACTCTAAACATGGCTTCTAACGATGCCGATATCCCAGCGTTTAAATTAGATTTCACTACAATTAAAGGATCTAAAGCCAGTGAACCCCAAGCCCAACCGCAAAATTTGCAGGTAGATGCCAAAGCATTCCGCATGAACGCCGGCTTTGCTAAAAGCGATGCAGAGCACTATCTTATTTTGGCTTCTATAGGTACGTCTAGCGATGTGCCTGAAGACGGAAAAAGCTATCAAAGAGGTCAATATATTGGAAAATCTCGTGTTATCATGGCCGGAGACGCCAATTCAAATATAGATTTCGACAATACCGTTGCCGGTACCGAATACCAAATTCGTGTTTTTGGTTATAATGGTTACGGAGAATATACCAATTATCTGACCACGAATCCTTTAGAAAAAATAGTGAAAACCCCTGGTTTAGAGCCCGGTCAATATTATTCAGCAATTTCACCCACAAACGGTACGTTTGTTCAAGACCTTTATTCTTTAATCAATCCACACCGCCGTATTTACTATAGCAACTACAGCTCAAATGTTATTGAGTTGTTCGAAGCTCGTGATACCACCGATAACAAGAAAATTGTAGAGGGATTCTATACCGGCTATCAATACATTTACGAACCTCCTTTCAGCCATTCGGTAATGTCGCGCGAGCACTCTTACCCGCAATCGTACATGACCAAAGTGAGCGAAAACGAGCCTAATTATAGTGATTTGCATTTGCTCTTTACCGTTCATCAGGATAAGGCCAACGCCGTGCGTAGCAACTATCCTTTAGACGAAGTTGAGCAAGTAAGCACGACATTTTTTGGGGGAACTTTTGGCCGCAATGCCAAAGGCGAGTATTGTTATGAGCCTCGCGACTTTGCCAAAGGCGCTGCCGCCAGAGCGAATTTTTATGCCTGTGCTGCTTATAATACTGCCGAGTTTCCGTTTACCCTGCCCACTTCTAATATGTTGGTAAACGAATTGCAATATCAAGAAATTCTCAAAAAGTGGAATCAAGATTTTCCTCCCAACCCTTGGGAAATTGCCCGCCACGAATTCATTGCGCAATCTACGATTCAAGGCAATAGAAATCCTTTCGTAGACAATCCGAATTGGGCTTGTTACATCGATTTTACCCTTATGAAGCATGTAGCAGACGGCAGCGCATGTCAAACTACAGATTCTATACCCGGCCGCGTATCACTGCCCAATACCGCCAATATTACGGTATTCCCAAATCCAGCGGTTTCGGCATTCAATATTGATTTGTCGGAATTCAATGGAGAGTCGGTAGACATTTTTGTAATCGATTATTACGAGCGTACCGTTATGCAGGCGCAATCGTCTGAGAAGAGCATTCGCTTGGAATCGGATGCCTTAGCAAGCGGACCCTATTTGGTTTTGGTACGCACGAAATCTGGGAAAACTGCAGCCTCGACCTTGTTAAAACCCTAATGATAGACTTTTTCAATTCTCGTTGGCATCCCTATTTTGAAGCATGGCTTTCGGAAGACGTGGGTGCCGGCGATCATTCTTCGCTGGCTTCTATTTTAGCTTCGGGGGAAGCCCATTCACGGCTGTTGCTCAAAGAAGACGGGGTGGTTGCGGGATTGGATTTGGCCGTAGCCCTATTCCAATACTTAGATCCATCGGTACAGTTTACCTTGTTGGCTAAAGACGGAGAATTCCTAAAAAAAGGAACCCTTTTAGCCGAAGCCAAGGGATCTGCGCATTCTTTATTAAAAGGAGAACGATTGATGTTGAACTTGATGCAACGACTTTCGGGCATTGCCACGCAAACCCATCAAGTGGTGCAAAAAGTAGCGGGAACGGGATTAACCATACTTGATACGAGAAAGACCACCCCCGGATTGCGAACCTTAGAAAAATGGGCCGTAACTCAAGGTGGAGGTAAAAATCACCGCATGGGTTTGTACGATATGATTATGTTGAAAGACAACCATATTGATGCAGCCGGTGGTATCAATGAAGCGCTGTTACGTACCAAAGAATATTTGAAGGTCCATAATTTAGATTTGAAAGTTGAGGTAGAAACCCGCAATTTAGACGAAGTAAAACAAGCCTTGGTCCATAATGTAGATCGTATTATGTTTGATAATTTCAGTCCTGAACTATGTCGTGAAGGCGTTCAGCTGGTTAACGGACGTGCCGAAACCGAGGCCTCTGGGGGAATTTCCCTCGATAATATATATGAATACGCACAAACCGGCGTTAATTATATTAGTGTGGGTGCTTTGACACATTCCGTAAAGGCCTTAGACATTAGCTTTAAGACAACTTTATTGGTATGATTTTTGTCTTACCCTTAATATAAAAGAGAATATGAAAAAGAATGTAATCGTAGCCGGCTTAATTGCCATCGCAGGAAGTGCTATTGCACAAGGAATTGCTTCAAGAAGCAATTCCGATATTAACGAGAATAAAGAGGTAAATGTGGGGGTTGAAAACGGACATAGACCTGCTACAAATGCAGCCATAGTTGCCAATCTCCATGCGAATAACTTTGCAGAGCGCAGTACGTTGGTATCTCCACAAGATGCCGAACTTACATGGTATTCCTTCGAAGAGGGTTATGCTAAATCAGTAGAGGAAGGCAAGATTTTATTGGTAGATGCCTATACAGATTGGTGTGGTTGGTGTAAGGTGATGGATCGTAAAACGTATGCCGATCCTGCAATAATCGCAAAACTTAACGAATCGTTTATTTGCGTAAAATTCAACCCAGAGTTAGGTACCGTATATAATTTTAGAGATAAAAAATGGGGCGGTTCAGAATTGTTACAGTTCTTAGGTAATGGAAGTGTAACGGGTTTCCCTACGACTATTTTTTGGCCCAATCCAGCAAGTGATAACGATCGCTATGTTCAGCCGGGATATTTGCCTCCCAATGATTTTTCTAATTTATTGGATATGGCAAAGGGAAAGAAATCGTAATTTCGCCCAATGGGTCGAAAGCAAAAGCTGATTAAGATAATAGAAGGTTTAGAAATCACGAGTATCGCTGCTGAGGGCTATGCCATTGGGCGCGATAACAATCAAGTCATATTTGTAAAATATGCCGCACCAGGTGATGTGGTAGACGTTAAGATTGTCAAGAAGAAGAAGAATTTTCAGGAAGGACAAATCATTCGTTATCAGCATAAGTCGGAGCAGCGTGTAGAGCCCTTTTGTCCCTATTTTACGCATTGCGGTGGTTGTAAATGGCAGCATATGCCTTATGAGTCGCAGTTAGAATTCAAGCAGCAGCAAGTCATAGATGCGATGGAACGTATTGGCGGGATTCAAGGATTTGAAGTGGTTCCCATCTTGGGAAGTGAAAAAATTCAGGCTTACCGGAATAAACTCGAACTTACGTTCAGTGAACGCGCTTGGGTAATCGATTACGTGAAGGGAGAAGACAAACCCCGGCCGAGGGCCTTGGGTTTCCACATACCCGGACAGTTCAGTCAACTTTTAGATATTGAAGCCTGTTATTTGATGCCTGATTATGTGAATCAAATTCAACGCAGTGTTAAGGCATTTTGTGACGATAGGGGCATTTCTTTTCACGATATCCAACGCCATGAAGGTTTGATGCGGAATATTATGTTTCGCTGCAACGAAAAGAATGAATGGATGATTGTGGTGGCTTTTTATGAGAACGATACCGAAATCATCGAAGCGGTAATGTCACATATCAAGGATAATTTTGATCGGGTAGTTTCCTTAAATTATATTGTTAATGCAAAGATGAACGATTCGATGCAGGGCTGTGAAGTGATCCATTATTCGGGAGCCCCCTATTTGACGGAGTCTTTAGGGAATTATAACTTTATCATTCAACCTTTGAGTTTCTTTCAAACCAACACCCAACAGGCGAAGCGTTTGTACGATATTACTAAGGATTTTGCAGGATTAACGGGCATTGAAAATGTATACGATTTGTATACAGGTACAGGCAGTATTGCTATTTATGTTTCAGAAGGCGCCCAAAATTTAGTTGGTATAGAATATGTAGAGGTGGCTATTGAAGATGCGAAAATAAATGCCTCTAATAATGGGGTCGAAAATGCCACGTTTTACGCCGGCGATATGAAAGATGTATTGACGGAAACCTTATTTGAGAAACACGGAAATCCTGATGTGATTATTACAGATCCTCCACGTGAAGGAATGCATCCAGATGTGGTAGAACGTATTAATCAATCGGGTGCAAAGCGCATTGTGTATGTGAGTTGTAATCCTGCTACCCAGGCCAGAGATATTAAGGCCATGCAGGAACATTATCGACTGGTTAAAATGCAACCGGTAGACATGTTCCCGCATACCCACCACGTTGAAAACGTGGCGTTATTAGAGAAAATTTAAGAGAAAGCTTTAGTCACGATCTCGGCTTGTTCGCGGTCGTGCACTTTCTTGAATCCGGTAGCTGGACTGGCGCTGCTTTTACGGCCATAATATCCCAATTTTACGGGGAATTCATAGCGGTGTAAGTGCAACCAAGCCCCTTGATTCATAGGTTCTTCTTGTACCCATGCAAATGTGGCACCTTCATACTGCTGGAATACTTCGGCCAGTATCCACTCAGGTAAAGGATACAATTGCTCGATACGGATGATAGCAACATCAGAAATATTGTTTTCTTCGCGGTAAGCCAATAGATCGTAATATATTTTACCTGTACAGAATAAAACCTTACGAGCCTTTTGAGTTACTTCGGTATCTGCAATTACTTCTTGGAAGCTTGAATCGCTCAAGTCGCTAAGATTACTTACGCATTTTGCATGGCGTAATAAGCTTTTGGGCGTCATTATTACCAAAGGAATAGAGAAGTTACGCTTTAGTTGACGGCGCAATGCATGAAATAAATTGGCAGGGGTGGTGCAGTTCAATACTTGCATATTAGAACCGGCACACAATTGTAAAAAGCGCTCGGGGCGTGCAGAACTGTGTTCAGGTCCTTGTCCTTCATAACCATGAGGTAAAAGCAAGGTTAAACCACTGAATTTACTCCATTTGGCTTCTGCAGAGGCAATAAATTGGTCGATGATAATTTGAGCACCGTTGGCAAAATCTCCAAATTGGGCTTCCCAAATGGTTAAATCTTTAGGAGTGGTGGTGCTATATCCGTATTCAAATCCTAAAGCGGCATATTCACTCAATAGGGAATTATAAATAGAAAAGCGACCTTGTTTGTCGTGTATATGCTGAAGCGGAGCGTATTCAGATTGACCGTCTTCGCTTTTTACTACGGCGTGACGGTGAGAAAAAGTTCCGCGTTCTACATCTTGCCCTACCAAACGCACATTATGTCCTTCGTTCAATAAGGTTCCATAAGCCAATAACTCGCCCATGGCCCAATCTATTTGACCATTTTCAATCATTTTAGCACGGTCGTTGAAAAGACTCTGTACTTTTTTAATAGGGGCTTGCGATTCGGGTATATGGCTTAGCTTTTGTCCGATTTCTTTGATTTCTTTAAGGGAAACAGCGGTATTGGCTTTTTCTTGAATGGTTTTGGGATTGGCGTGCTGATATCCTTCCCAAGTATTAGGAATCACGGAGGGTTCGGGTACGAATTCGCCTTTGGCATCTTCCAATTTTTCTTGAAGCAAATCTTTGAATTTGGCTTCCATCTCAGTGGCGATGGCGGCATCGATTTCGCCGCGTGCCATTAATTGGTTTTTGTAAACCTCTCTTGGGTTGGGGTGTTTGTCGATTAATTTATATAAATCGGGCTGTGTAAAACGGGGCTCATCGCCTTCGTTATGTCCGTATTTTCGGTATCCTAATAAATCAATGAAAATATCGCTATTGAATTCGTTGCGGTAAGCCATGGCCAATTTAACGGCATGAACTACGGCTTCGATATCGTCGGCATTAACGTGGAGTACGGGACAAAGAGTTACTTTGGCCACGTCGGTACAATAGGTAGAGGTACGGGCATCGAGGTAATTGGTGGTGAAGCCAATTTGGTTATTGGTTACGATGTGCATAGTACCGCCCACGTAATACCCTTCCAAGCCGCTCATTTGTACGATTTCATACATGATTCCTTGTCCGGCAATTGCTGCATCTCCATGTATAAGTATCGGACAGATTTTGTCTACGTCACCCTCGTATTTATTGTCTAATTTGGCACGTACCAATCCTTTTACAATAGGATTTACGGCTTCAAGGTGAGAGGGGTTATCGGCCAATCGCAAATGCACTTTTTTGTCGGTGGCGGTAATGACATCGGTACTGTAACCTAAGTGGTATTTTACGTCGCCCTCGAAATCGTCGAAGTCACCGCCTTGAAATACCTTCCCTTCGAATTCAGAGAAAATTTGGCTGTAGGTTTTATTGAAAATATTAGCTAGTACGTTTAGGCGACCGCGGTGGGCCATCCCGATAACGAATTCTTCTACGTTTAGTTCGGCACCGTATTGAATTACGGCGTCTAAGGCAGGTATTAGGGCTTCCAACCCTTCTAAAGAGAAGCGTTTTTGTCCGATATATTTTTTATGGAGGAAGTTTTCAAAAACGGTAGCTTGGTTGATTTTTTCCAAGAAATGGCGCTTTTCGTTTACGCTCAATTGCGGAACGTTTTCTGTTTGTTCGAAACGATCTTGAAGCCATTGGCGGCGTTTGGGATCGCGGATATAGCTGAACTCACAACCGATGCTATTGCAGTAGGTTTTTTCGAGTTTGGCAATGATTTCTGATAATTTCGCAGGACCCATGCCTACTTCAATTCCGGCATTGAAGGTTTTGCTTAGGTGTTCGGCACTCAATCCAAAAGTGGCGATATCGAGGGTAGGACTGTAATTACGTCTTTGGCGAATGGGGTTGGTTTTGCTGAATAAATGGCCCCGTTGGCGATACCCATGAATTAAATTAAGTACTTTTATTTCGTTAACGGCATCTTCGCTAACGGCCCCACCGGTGGCATATTTTTCACTGCCAAGGTCGAATCCTTCAAAGAATTTGCGCCATCCGAAATCTACGCTTTCTTTATCGGTTTGATATTGTTGGTACAGGTGATCGATGGCCGATGGATCGGCGTTGTGAATATAAGAGGTATCGGGACTCATGATTGTCTGCAAAAATACTTCTTTTGATTGTGAACGCCTATTTCATGAAATGAAAATTGCAAGGGTATTCGAACAAACCGATATTGTATCCGTTATGAGAATGCTAAATAGGTGTTAAAAACACTAGTAGAATCCGAAAGTATTGGTGAAAAATGCAATAATTGGGGGATGGATTTTTTGCAAAAAGTACATAACCACTATGGCAAAGAGGAAGGCGTCGTAGCGGTCGAGTACGCCGCCGTGACCGGGTATGATATTGCCGCTGTCTTTAACTCCTGCTTTTCTTTTGAGGGAACTTTCATAAAGGTCGCCCAAGGTGCCAAAAATACCCACTAATAATCCTAGAATGGGCGTGTAAATCCAGCCCCAAGGGGGTAATACTTGTTTGAATTCATATCCAATCTTTACTATAGGAAGTTCTTCGGAAACCCATGCGGTGTTCACATAGTACGCAATGAAAAAACCGGTTAAAGCCGTTAGGAGGCTTCCCCCGATAAGACCTTCCCATGTTTTGCCGGGAGAAATGTTCGGCGCAAGTTTATGCCTTCCAAAGAGTTTACCAGACACATAGGCCCAAGAGTCTGACGACCATACCAAAACCATGATTAACATAGGAATTAGGGGTTCGTATTCTCCGTTAAGGGCGGGTTGGGCCAAGAGTTGGAGCATGATGAGCGGAGCGGAAATATAGAGGTGAGCGGTTACGTAAATGCGAGCTTGTTCGCGATTTTTGAAACCGAGGTAGAGGTAGGTGCCGATGATGCTGAACGTCCATAAAATGGCAAAGGCTCCATAGGGGTCGATGGGGAAGTCCCAATTTCCGCGCAGGCTTATGGGATATAAGGGCATGGTAGCGACGGCAGCGATACTTTGTATAATAATATAGGTATTGAAGCCTTTTTGGGTGCTGTTTTGCAGAGTTAGGAATTCTTTGAGGCCGAAAAGTGCTATGAGAAGGGCAAAGAATGCCAATCCCCAGGGTCCATGGGTAAACAGATAAAAGGTAAGGAGTATGAGTCCGATACCTGAAATGATGCGGGTTGAGAAATTATTGAGTTTCACTTATAGTTGAGAGTTTAGAGGTGAGGGTTTAGAGGTGAGGGTTTCGCGGTGAGGGTTTAGAGGTGAGAGGTTAGGGGGGCTTTTGGCTATTGGTTAAGGGTTATTGGCTATTGGTTGTTGGCTATTGGTTTTTTCGGGTGAGTCCGTAGAGGGAGAATCCCATTAATAGTGAGGCGGGTATGGCGATGGCGGCGTTGGCGAGGATATCGTCGGTGGTAAAGCTGTTAAAGCCATGTGCTGCATGATTGAGGTAATAATGCAGGCTGATGGTGGCGCCGTTGAAAACGAAGTGGGTAATGGCATTGTACCAGAGGTGGTTTTGGCGGTAGGCTACTAAACCAAAAATAAATCCCATCAAAAAGATGCCGGGAAGTTCGTAAAGGGAGAGGTGTAAAATGGCAAAAACGCTGGCTTGAAAGAAGAGGGCGGCAAATGGTTTGCGGTATTGTAAAACGGCTACTTTTAAAATGATGCCGCGGAAAAGATATTCTTCGAGGAAGGCAGGGAGTAAGGCAAGTATAAAAAGACATACTGCCAGTTCGCCTAGGTGCTGCATATCAAGCATGTTTTCAAATAGCGTTTGTCGAACTTCGACTAATTTTTTTGCAGTTTCCGCAAAATTGCCTTCTAATGGAATTTGTTGCATTAGGTGGGTGAGCACCGATACGACAGGTAGGGCGCTGAGACCTAAAACGATACTTTGTATGATGAATTTAGGTTCCAGGCGTGTTGGATTTCCCCAGAAATGAAGCGGTTTACTGCTGTTGGCATAAGTGAAAATAAGGGCGGGAAGTCCCATGTAAAAAACAAACTGAATGAAGTTGGCCCACCGACCCAGATTGATGCTCAGGGCCGAAAAATCGGGTTGAATCAATAAGGCTTTTACTTCTTCGATACTGAGGCCGTAAGCGCTTGAAAGGATGAAGTTAGATAGGGCATTTCCTACGATTTGGAATACCAAGATAAGGAGGAGTAGCAGGGATATGCCCCAGAAATTCGAGAGGGGTTTTTGGCGAAATTCATCGGTTATGGCGTTCATTCGGGATATTTCGTTGTAATTTTGTACAAAGGTGGTAAAAATTGGCGACATACAACTCGGGGAATTTCCTCTCTTGTTGGCACCCATGGAAGACGTGAGCGATCCGCCCTTCCGATTTGTGTGCAAGCAACAGGGGGTAGACTTAATGTATACCGAGTTCATAAGCAGTGAGGGTTTGATACGCGATGCGGCCAAGAGCATGCAGAAGCTGGATATTTTTGAATACGAGCGGCCCATTGGCATACAGATTTTTGGCTCTGATATCGAATCGATGGTAGAGGCCACTAAAATTGCCACGTCGGTAAATCCGGATTTAATCGATATCAATTACGGATGTCCGGTAAAAAAGGTAGCGTGTAAGGGAGCGGGAGCGGGAATTTTGACCAATCCTAAAAAGATGATGGATATGACGGCGGCCATTGTAAAGGCCACGCATCTGCCGGTTACGGTAAAAACGCGTTTGGGTTGGGACGATCAGACAAAGAACATCGTGGAAGTGGCGGAGGGATTGCAGGATGTGGGCATTAAAGCCTTGTCGATTCACGGTCGTACGCGGGTGCAATTATATAAAGGTAGTGCGGATTGGACGTTAATTGGCAAGGTCAAAGAGAATGCGCGCATGCAGATACCTATTTTTGGAAATGGCGATATCGACTCTCCGGAAAAAGCGAAAGAGTATCGCGATCGGTATGGGGTAGATGGTATTATGATAGGTAGGGCGAGCATTGGATATCCTTGGATTTTTAGGGAAATAAAACACTTTTTGAATACGGGTGAACATTTAGAGAAGCCGAGTTTTCAGGAGCGTTTGGAGGCTTGTGTTACGCATTTCGAGAAATCGATAGAATGGAAAGGGCCGATAGTGGGGGTGGTTGAAATGCGGCGGCATTATGCCAATTATTTTAAAGGATATGCGCATTTTAAGGAATACCGAACACGTTTGGTAGGCGCGCAGAAGCCCGATGATGTGCGTGAAATTTTGCGGGAGTTGCAAGAGGTAGGTCCGAGGCAGTTTGTTGCGGTAGACGCCTAGCTTTTTATGGGCGAATAAATTGGGAGATTTTCGCAAAAATTTGAATTCTGTTTAAATTTAGTTGCTTGTTTGTTAAAAGTCTTTAAATTTGTGATAATCACAAAAAGAAACTATGAAGAAATTATTACTTTTCGCAGGATGTGTATTCGCCGCTTTTGGAGCGCAAGCGCAATACTACAATTATCCTACATTGATGGCTGGTGAGAATCCCCGTGGGATTAACAATGATGGGGAGAATCCCTATCCTTCCACTGCCAATGTAGGTTGGACTTCACTTTGGAATGGCGGGGCTACAAGTGCAACTGCATACACCGCGGCTCAAAATATTCCTTTCAAGTTTAAATTTAACGGTGCCGATGTAACCACCTATACCGTGGGGAATTTCGGTACGGTAAGTTTTGATGCAGGAACTCCTTCTGTTAAACCTACTGGGTATTCTAATTTGTCATTGCCTTCTAGCGATATTCCGGATAATTCGGTTTGCGTATTGGGTATTACTCCTATTTCTGTGGCTTCGGGTTCTACTACCTACCAAAGTGCGGTTATGACCAAAACATTTGGTACAGCTCCGAATCGTCAGCATTGGATTTGGTTCAATTTCTACGGTCAGCCTGATAATATTAAACAAGGTTGGACCTATTGGGCGGTTGTTTTGGAAGAAGGAACCAACAACATTCACATTGTAGATATGAAGACCCTACCTGTAGAGGGTGGTAATTTGATTACTGCTAATGTTAAGATATCTGCGGGTGTTCAAATTAACAGCACCACTGCCTATGCCGTTGCAGGTTCTCCAAATTTAGGCGCACAGCAAGTAGGTCAAAATATTTTTGATGCTTCAGACAACTCTTATTACACATTTGTTCAAGGTACTCAGCCAGCGGGCGATATTTTGGTTAAAAATGTAATTATAGATGAGTATATGAAGATAGGTGAAGCACCTTTCGACATCGCCGTGAATGTGCGTAACGTCGGAACTGCTACCTTGAGTTCTGCAGATGTACACTTCTCTATTGACGGAGGAATGGGTGTTGGTGGTGCTGTAACTTCTTCTACCAACATCGCTTCTTTAGCATCTGGTACCTTAACTTCTCCTGCAAAATGGACTCCAACGGCTACGGGTGTTTACACTGTAAAAGTATGGACGTCTAATCCTAATGGTTCTGTTGATGGCATGCCTGCTAACGATACGGCTTCTTACAAAGTGAATGTGGTTGACCGTTGGGTAGATCGTAAGATGTTAAATGAAATTTTCACATCATCTACATGTCCTCCATGTAAGCCAGGTAACGAAAATTACGAAGCTATCATTTCTGGAAGAAGTGCACATACTACGATCAAATATCAAATGTATTTCCCCGGTACGGGTGATCCATATTGTACCCAAGAGGTTCGCTCAAGAGCTTCTTATTACGGTGTGAATTCAGTTCCTCGTATGGAAGTTGATGGTGGTTGGGACGGTAATGCGAATTCTTTTACAGCTGATTTGTATGATAATACGGCTAAGTTACCTTCATTCTTAGAAATTTCAGGTGTTGCGGCAAACAAATGGAAAAACACCATTTCTTTGGATGTTGACATGAATCCTTTGGTAGATTTCTCTTCAAACAACTTGAAGTTATTTGCTGCAATTTGCGAGGGAGAGACCTTCAAAAATAAAAAGTCAAATGGTGAAACGAAGTTTGAAATGGTGATGAAGAAAATGATGCCAGGTGCTACCGGTATGACATTGTCTCCTATGACTAAAGGTACGAAAGTAAGCAAGAGCTTGAGTCATACCTTTCAAGGCGACTACCGCTTGTCTACAGACGGACAAACGGCCAATCATATCAACCATACTACTGAGCACAGCGTTGAAACTTTCGACGATTTGTACGTAGTAGTTTGGGTTCAAGATGCGACTACTAAAGAAGTATTGCAATCTGAGTTAATTCCTGTTAACAATGCGTCTAACAACAACATCGAAGCTGAAGCTAAGGTTTATCCTAATCCAAGTAACGATGCGTTCCAGTTAGTTATCGATCGTTTGGCATCAGAAACTGCTCAAATCCAAATCACCAACGTTGCAGGTCAAGTGGTATACACAGGAACTATAGAAAACGGAAAAGCACAAATCAATACGGCATCTTGGAATACAGGTGTGTACATGATGAGTGTAGAAGGTGCTAACTACTTCTATTCAACTAAATTGATGGTTCGCCATTAATATTTCATATTTGTTTTGCATAAAACGCAAAAAGCCGTCTCTTTATAGAGGCGGCTTTTTTGTTTGAGATTTTGGCATGAATCGCGTAACTATTGTATTTTTGTAGGATATTTAAAAACTCCTAGAAACTATGTTATTGCGAAACATCGTGAATCGGGAGGAGCTCAAACGTCGGATGGAGGCAGATATGCGTCCGTATACGACTCTCTCCTTCTACCGTTATTATTCTATTGAGAATCCTCAAGCCTTCAGAGATCAATTATACTTGCGCTGGATGGCGTATGAGGTTGTGGGCAGGGTTTATATTGCCGAGGAAGGTATAAATGCTCAGATTGCTTTGCCCTCGATTCATTTTGAAAACTTTCGGAAAGATTTATATACCATTAATTTTTTGGATGGAATTAGACTGAATTCGGCCATTGAAGAAAATCAGAAGGCATTTATCAAGTTGGATATGAAAGTAAGGGCTAAGATCGTGGCTGATGGTATTGAAGATCCTAATTTCAATCCGAGTCATACCGGCACTTATTTAGAGGCAGAAGATTGGAATCGATATTTGAGCGATGATGAAACGGTGGTTATTGACATGCGCAATCATTACGAAAGCGAGGTAGGTCGTTTCGAGAACGCCGACTGTCCCGATGCCGATACGTTTCGTGAGGAGTTGCAATTGGTGATTGACAAATACGACGGGGAGCGAGATAAGCGGATATTGATGTATTGCACGGGGGGGATTCGGTGTGAAAAGGCGAGTGCTTGGATGCGTTACAAGGGTTTTAACGAAGTCTACCACTTGAAGGGCGGTATTATTAATTATGTAAATCAGGTTAAGGAGAAGGCGCTAGAAAACAAATTTAAGGGGGTGAATTTTGTATTTGACCAACGTTTGCATGAGCGGGTGAGCGACGATGTGATTTCGAGTTGTCATCAATGCGGATCTCCGGCTGATATTCATATAAACTGCGCCAATACGGCATGTCATTTATTGTTTATTCAATGCGAGGAATGTGCGTCGAAATTTGACCTATGTTGTTCACAAGAGTGCGCCGATGTACTGAAGCTTCCCTTAGAAGAGCAAAAAGAATTGCGCAAGGGCGTTAAGGCGCAAAGGGTATTCAAAAAAGGTCGTTTTCCGAAAGCGCCCTTTCAGGGTTAAAATTTAATTGTGCAATAAATGCGGTTTTTTTTCGTTTAAAGTGACAGATAGGTTTTAAAACTGCCCAATTATCGAGACGTTTGATAGACCATCAATGCAATATGAACATAAGCGATTATATTCGCACTTTATTATTTTAGGAAACAAAATTGATAATGAGAAAAGTACACGAATCTTCCTTTAGGATTCGATTGATGAAAGGTTTGCTTTTGCTGGGCGTTATAGGCTGTCAATCTTTGTTGCAAGCGCAATGGGGGGAGTTTGATGGTGGAGAATCAGAGACGGTTACCAACGACACACAAGTTTTAGATAACGGCGGCGGTGGCGGCTGGGGTGGAGACGATGGCGGCGGTGGCGGCTGGAGCGGTGGTTTTGGAGAGGGAGTAGGCGGCAAACAAAAAGACACTTTACCACCTTATACGCGTTTTATACCACCTTATGACAGTTTGCGCGAAATGATATTTTACGAAGGTGTCATTGAAGATATGGAGTGTGAATATTGCTCTGAAGATTCACTTTACTTACGTGCACAGCGATATTTAGAGTCTATTTACGGCAAGAAGGAGTATAAAAAGTTTATCGTAGAGGCCAAACCTGGACAGGTTATTTGGTTGAAGGTAGAAATTCCTATGCTTATAGAGCGCGGGGCTTACAGTAAGGGTCCGAGTGGTTCATTGGAGTTCAGTATGGTCATCCGATTTAAGGAGGCCCGTTATAAATATCAGTTCGGAAATTTCGCTCATATAACGGAGCCAAAAGGATTAGCGGATTCGCGATTGAAGACGTATCACGAGTATTACATGAAGACGAAGCGTGGGTATAGAGCCACGGATAGGTATTTAATTACAGCCGATAAAGAAGTAAAGAAAACGATTGAAGGATTGAAGAAGGCATTGAAGGAGCCTTACAAACCAGATGAAGACGATTGGTAGTAAAAATCAGGTATTTGAGGCCGATTTTGAGTGTCTATTGAAACTCTTTTTAAAAAAGTTTGTGGATATCTTGTTATATGCTGAAAATCTTCCTATTTTTGCAACCCCAAATTCGAACAAAGACCGATAAAAGTGAATCCGTTAAGTACATACA
>CBFHXF010000014.1:29452-41489 GCA_965659745.1 Bacteroidia bacterium | reverse complement strand
GCTAAACCGTTGCGATTATCTAATTCAGTGTAAATGGACATTACTTCTTGAAGCACTCGTTTTATTTCAACTAATTTATATCCAAGTAAATAAAAAATAAATGCTTGTTCGTTCAGTGCGAGGGCTTCCTCTTTTCTATTCCTTTTTTGAATGGCTAACTTATAATGAAATTTAGAAAGCGTTAAGGTGAAATTAGGATCGCCGTTCGTATTTGAAGTATAATAATTATTTATAGCTTTGAATCGAATTGAATCGGCTAGAGATTCATCTTCCCAAATATTTTTGGAGGTTTCGTTTTTAGCGTGTGAAAAAGTTAGGGTTACAGCAGTAAAAAGTAAAAAGACGACTATGCGCTTTATCTTTTTCAAAATTTTACTGAAGGAGTGTGAACCAATCATAAATCATAAATTTAGGTAAAAGTACCTAAACCACCACATTCACGATCCGGTTTTTCACTAAAATAACCTTTTTAGGAGCGTTGCCCTCCAACCACTTTAAAACAATTTCGTTTTGAAGCACCGCGGATTCGATATCCTTCGGATCGGCATCGGTGGCAAAGGCAATTTGCGTTCGGGTTTTGCCATTGATGCTGATAGGATACGAAAACGAATCTTCCTTTAAATGCATTTCATCATATTGCGGCCATTGTGCGGTATGAATGCTTTCCGTGTGTCCAAGGCGCGACCATAGCTCTTCGCTTACATGGGGAGCAAAAGGTGCCATTAAGATCAATAAGGGCTCTAAAACCGCTTGTTTTTTGCACTTTAGGGAAGTCAATTCATTCACGCATACCATAAAGGCAGAAACCGAGGTGTTAAAGCTCATTTGAGGTATGTCTTCCGATACCTTTTTGATGGTTTTATGAAGTATTTTTAGCTCTTCTGGGCTCGCGGCATCGGCAGAAACGGCCCATTGTTCGCCTTCGTGAAACAAGCGCCAAAACTTCCCAAGAAAACGAGAAACCCCTTCTATGCCATTGGTATTCCATGGTTTGGAATCTTCTAATGGGCCTAAAAACATTTCATATAATCGCAAGGTATCGGCGCCGTATTGTGCACATACGTCGTCTGGATTAACCACATTGCCCCAACGTTTGCTCATTTTCTGTCCGTCTTCGCCCATGATCATGCCTTGGTTTACCAATTTTTGGAAGGGTTCATCCCAACTGATATAACCTAAATCGTGCAAAAACTTCGTCCAAAAACGGCTGTAAAGCAAATGTCCGGTGGCGTGTTCGCTTCCGCCCACGTATAAATCGACCTGTTTCCAGTATTCTAATGATTCGCTTCCGGCAAAGGCATTATCGTTGTTAGGATCGATATACCGCAAGAAATACCAGCTGCTGCCGGCCCATCCGGGCATCGTATCGGTTTCGCGCATTCCTTGGGGATGTTGTACCCATTCGGTAAGGGCCGCAAGCGGACTTTCACCGGTTCCGGTGGGTTTATAGCTTTCTACCTTCGGTAATTCTACGGGAAGCTCCTCTAGTAATTTGGGTGTATTGTTCTGATATACTATCGGGAACGGCTCGCCCCAATAGCGCTGTCTTCCGAAACCGGCTTCGCGCAGTTTGTAGTTGACTTTACGGGTTCCAATACCGCGATTTTCTACCTCTTCGATGGCCTTATTGATGGCTTCCTTTACGCTTAGTCCATTCAAAAATCCAGAATTGAAACAGATGCCGTCTTTACTGCTTAGGGCTTCTTTTAGGGGAAGTTCTATGTCGGTATCTTTGGGTTGAATTACTGCTATTATAGATAAGTCAAATTTGGTGGCAAACTCAAAATCGCGTTCGTCATGGGCGGGAACCGCCATTATAGCTCCGGTTCCATAGCCGGCTAAAACATAGTCTGAAGTCCAAACCGGAATGGCTTCTTGGGTAAATGGATTGATGGCAAAGGCACCGGTGAAAACGCCGGTTTTCTGGGTATCGGCCATGCGTTCGATTTCGGATCTATTTTTTGCGATTTCCGCATATTTTGATACGGCATCGCGCTGTTCTGGGGTGCAAATGTCTAATAAATACGAAGTTTCGGGCGCTAAAACCATATAGGTAGCTCCAAAAAGGGTATCGGGTCGTGTGGTAAATACGCGTACCACTTGGTTGTGGTTTTGTATTTGGAAGTCGATTTCGGCGCCTTCGCTGCGACCGATCCAATTGCGCTGGATTTCTTTGATGGAATCGCTCCAATCGATGCGATTGAGTCCGTCTAGCAATCTATCGGCATACGCAGTAATGCGCAGGCTCCATTGCTTCATTTTCTTGCGTATTACGGGATAGCCACCTCGTTCGCTTACTCCGTTTACCACTTCTTCGTTGGCCAATACGGTGCCTAGTTCGGCACACCAGTTAACGGTAGTTTCGTCGATGAAGGCGAGACGGTAATGGTTCAACAGGCGTTCTTTGGCTTCCCCCGAGAGAGAGATCCAAGTTTCAGCTGAGAATATTTCTTTTGCGTTGTGGTGGGCGTTAAGGTTGGCGTTGCCGTGGGCTTCGAAGTGGGCGATAAGTTCTGAGATGGGGCGGGCTTTTTGCTGGGTTTTGTCGTACCAATGTTCGAAGAACAGTCCAAATATCCACTGCGTCCATTTATAATATTGGGGATCGCAGGTTTTTACTTGGCGGTTCCAATCGAAGGCGAAACCGATTTTATCGAGCTGTTCGCGGAAGCGTTTGATATTGGCTTCGGTGGTTACTGCCGGGTGCTGTCCGGTTTGGATGGCATATTGTTCTGCGGGAAGTCCGAAAGCATCATATCCCATTGGGTGCAGCACGTTAAATCCGGAAAGGCGTTTGTAGCGGGCTACAATATCGGAAGCGATGTATCCAAGTGGGTGACCGACGTGGAGGCCGGCACCGGAAGGATAGGGGAACATATCTAGGACGTAATATTTGGGCTTTTGCGCGTTATCGTTAACGGCATAAAGGTGGTTTTCGGCCCATTTTTGTTGCCATTTGGCTTCGATTTCTTGGAATTGATATTGGTGCGAATCAGACATTTCGTTTGCAAAAATACGAAGAGGCGTTCTTTTTACCGACCTTTGTGGGTTCATGGCAGAAAGTAATTTTATTGACTATGTAAAAATCTGTTGTCGTAGCGGCAATGGAGGCGCCGGTAGCCGCCATTATTTTAGATCAAAAATGAGTCCTAGAGGAGGACCAGACGGGGGTGATGGAGGTAAAGGAGGCGATATTATATTGGTTGGTAATGCACAAATGTGGACTTTGCTGCATTTAAAATACCGGAAACATATTTTGGCCGGCCACGGAAATCCGGGCGGCGAGAGCTTCAGTACGGGAAAAAGTGGTGAGAGTATCATTTTGGACGTGCCTTTAGGAACGGTTGCAAGAGATTTTGAAACGGGAGAAGTTATTTTTGAGATAACGGAAGACGGGGAGAAGCGGGTTTTGGTTCCTGGTGGAATGGGCGGTTTAGGAAATGCACATTTTGCTACTCCTACCAATAGGGCGCCGCAGTATGCACAGCCAGGTATTCCGGGCATTGAGCAGTGGATCGTTTTGGAATTGAAAGTACTGGCCGATGTGGGCTTGGTAGGATTTCCAAACGCAGGAAAGAGTACCTTGTTGAGTGTGTTGTCGGCGGCGAAACCAGAAATTGCTGATTATCCGTTTACCACGTTAGTTCCTAATTTGGGTGTGGTAGAATACCGCGATTATCGCAGTTTTGTGATGGCCGATATACCCGGAATTATTGAAGGGGCACATGAAGGAAAAGGGCTTGGACATCGATTTTTAAAGCATATTGAACGAAATGCCGTTTTGCTGATTTTAATACCTGCCGACAGTCCCGACCATTACAAGGAGTACAAAACTTTGATGCATGAATTGGAAGCGTTCAGCAAAGAGTTGGTCATGAAAGACAAGATTATAGCTATAAGTAAGTGTGAGATGTTGGATGAGGAGTTGCGCAGCGCTATCAAAGAGGAAATGAAAGATATAGACTTGCATTTTTTCAGTGCGGTTACGCAACAAGGCCTTACGGAATTAAAAGATGTGTTGTTCCGAGCCATTGAGTCGAATTCTTAACTTCCTTATAAATACCTATTTTTGCCTAAATACACGATTTTACGAGATATGAAACATACAGTTGTTAGCATTTTATCGGTGGTTTTCACCTTAACCGCTTGGTCACAATCTTCACAACCCAATCCTGTTGCATTGCCGGCATCGGGTGATGCCAATAGCATCATTTTTACGGTAGACGGCCGTCAGGAAGTTACTTTGGATGAATTTGAGCGCCAATTCCTGAAGAATTTGAATTTGAAGGAAAAGACCATTACGGCCGAGGATATTGACACCTATTTGAAGCTTTACGTTCGTTTTAAATTGAAAATTCAGGATGCTCTTGACGCTGGTAAAGACAGTGCCGAGGCCTACAAGAGAGAATTGGCTATGTATCGCGAACAATTGGCTCGGAATTATTTGTACGATCGCAGTGTTACCGATAAATTAATCAAAGAAGCCTACGAGCGCATGCTAGATGAGGTGAATGTTTCGCATATTTTGATACGTTGCGACCGCAATGCCGATCCCAGTAAAGTAGCTTCAATAATGAAGCGCATGACTGAAATCAAAAAGGCATTGGAACGCGATGCATCGGAGAAAAATTTTGCCGATTTAGCCGCAAGCGATTCAGAAGATCCCGGATCAAAATCTGCGGGAGGGGCTTTGGGTTATTTAACCGCCTTACAGGTAGTTTATGAATTTGAGAATGCCGCTTACGAAACGCCCATTGGTGGAATTTCAGACGTGTTTCGCACCGATTTCGGATTTCATATTTTGAGAGTAAACGATAAGCGCAAGAATTTAGGCGAAGTTAAAGCACGTCATTTATTGATTCGAACAGGCAGTAATGCCGCGCAATCGCCTGAGGAAGCGGAAAAATTGATTCGTGAAATTCACGCTAAAATTAAAGCGGGCGAATCGTTCGAGGAAATGGCCAAAAAGCACAGCGAAGATTTTAGTTCGAAATATTCGGGTGGTAATATGAATGCAGTAAGCGTTACCCAGTATGTTGGAGATATTGAGCGTCAGAAGTGGGCTGAGAAGGCATTTGCATTGCAAAATACCGGCGACTTAACGGAGCCTTTCCAAACCAATTACGGTTGGCATTTACTTCAGTTAGTGGAGAAGAAACCATTGAAGTCTTTCGATGAGATGAAAGTGAGTCTTCGTAACAAAGTGCAACAAAATCAACGTTCACAAATCGGTATCGATTCTTTGGTGAGTCGGGTAAAGCGCGAAGATCGTTTCGTAGAGAGCGCTGCTTTGTTAGAGTCATTGGTGAAATTATTGGAAAAGGATTCGGGCTTTATAAAAGGCAAGTTTGATCCATTAGGACTTCCAGAAGAATTGACCATAACTGAAAATGGCAAAAAGATAAACGTGCAGTTTTTTGATGCGGCTTTGTTCCAGATTGCCAATCAGGCGTTTACAGTAGAACAATTTACCGGTCGCTTGGCTGCCCAAAAACGTAAAATTGAGGGTTCTGTTAGCGATTATGTGCGCGACGCTTATGCTGCATGGGTTCAAGAGGCTTGTGTTTCGTATCAAAATGAACATTTAGAAGAGAAGTCAGCCGAATTCCGTCATATATATAAGGAATACCGCGAAGGAATTTTGATGTTCAATCGCATGCAGGAGATGGTGTGGGATAAAGCGAATAAAGATTCTGTTGGACTTGCTGCTTACTTCAATGAGCATGTTGGCGAGTACCAATGGAATGACCGTTATCATGCGGCATTCTTGTTTTGTTCAGACAAAAAGATGATGAATCAAGTGGCCAAACAATTGAAAAAGGGTTTGACTTTAGATTCCATTCGTAAAGTGCATACGGCGAAAAGTCAGTTGGATTTCAGCTACCGTTTTGGGAAATATCAGTTGAGCGATACGTTTTTATTTCCGCAACGCGACCCATTAAAGATGGTTTTTGCAGATGCGAAATACCGTAAAAAGAACAATAAAATCTACAAGATGGGTGCTATTGGTGAAGATTTCGTGGTGGTTCAAATTTATGATTTCCTACCTGCTGGACCTAAGACTTTAGATGAAACCCGCGGTCCGGTGGCATCTAAATATCAGGAAGTGTTGGAGCAGCGTTGGATCGCTGATTTGGAATCGCGCTATTCGGTTAACATCAATACAGAGGCCGTTAACGCGTTTAAAGCCAAGTTGAATGTTAAATAAATTGCAAAAATTAAGCTTGCGATTTTTTGCAATAATCGCATTTTTATCTCTGGGGAAGCTCATGGCGCAACCCGGCACTTCAGGGGTGGCATTGGCTCCCCAGTACGCCGATGGAATTTTGGCAGTGGTGGGAGATCAAATAATATTGCACAGCGATTTTGAAACAGAGAAGGTGCAATTAGCCCGAGGACAAGCATTGCCCGATACCCAGCAAATGTATTGTTTTGTGTTGGAGCAGTTGATCATTCGGAAGTTGCTCTTGAGTCAGGCAGAATTAGACAGCTTGCCTTTGGAGGACGACCGTGTGGAAGCGGAAATCGATAACCGGATTCGTAATTTCCAGCGACAAGCAGGAAGTATGCAGGAGTTGGAGCGATACTTAGGCAAAACCATACAAGAATTTAAGGAGGAAATACGCCCAAAGATGCGGGAGCAATTGCTTTCACAGCAAATGGAATCGACCATAACGGGTACGGTTAAGGTAAGTCCCCAAGAGGTTCAAGAGTATTACAAGGAAATACCAGAAGACAGTTTGCCGGTGATTCCTACCGAGGTAGAAATTGCCCAATTGTTGGTAGAGCTGCCGATTTCAAAGATATCGGAAGATTTCGCTAAGGATCAATTATTGGATTTGAAGCGTCGTATTTTGAAGGGAGAGTCTTTTGAAAAGTTAGCCAGAGCGTATTCGATGGATCCTGGATCTAAAAATACGGGCGGAATGTTGCCTGAATTTGGCAGGGGCGAAATGGTGGGTGCCTTTGAGAGAATGGCCTTCAAATTAAAGGAAGACAGTATTTCGGATGTGTTCAAAACGGAGTTTGGGTATCATATTATGAAGCTCAAAAAACGAAAGGGAGAAAAGATCTTAGCTGCGCATATTTTGATACGTCCGGAGAATACGTCTGACGATTACATGCAAGCTTCACAGCGGGCCGATAGTATTTACCGCTCATTACAGAACGGTGAGTTAGAATGGTGCGATGCCGTTAAGACCTATTCCTCAGAAAAGTTAGGAAATCGTGGTTATTGCGGTTTTTTAGTGGATCAAACAACCGGTTTACAGAAGAATTTATTTGAAAGTTTGCCTACAGAGGTAAAAATGGTAGTAGATAAAATGAAAGAGGGTGAGTTTTCAAAACCGGAAATTACCATGACACCAGATGGTAGAAGCATGTACCGCATTCTGTATTTAAAGAAGTTTGTAGCGCCTCACCAGGCGAATTTGATACAAGATTACAGCCGGATCCAAATGGAGGCCGAAAGTCGCAAAAAACAGCAGGCTTTAGAGCGTTGGGTAGAGAAATTCAGGTCAAAAACCTTTATTAAGGTTATGCCAAGAGATATTGAGTGTGAAAATTTAGCACGTTGGAATCATGACTGATCAAGAAATTTTAAAAGGGGCAGAAGATTTTAGCGGTCGCATTCGCGCGCTGAAACAAGAACTTTCAAAGGTAATTATTGGCCAAGAGGAAGTAGTAGATGCCCTAATTAATGGTTTGTTTTCTCACGGACACGTTCTAATGATAGGGGTGCCTGGATTGGCAAAGACTTTGTTGGTTAAAAGTTTGGCGCAGTGTTTGGATTTGGATTTCAACCGGGTGCAGTTTACTCCCGATTTGATGCCCAGTGATATCATTGGGTCTGAAATTTTAGACGAAAGCCGACAGTTTAAATTTATTCCCGGACCTATATTTACGAATTTATTATTGGCCGACGAGATCAACCGTACGCCACCTAAAACACAAAGTGCGCTTCTGGAAGCCATGCAAGAACGGCAGGTAACGGCTGCGGGACAAAACCGTCCGTTGTCGGATCCGTTTTTTGTATTAGCCACCCAGAATCCCATAGAGCAAGAAGGTACGTATCCGTTACCCGAGGCGCAATTGGATCGATTCATGTATCAGGTGTGGGTAGATTATCCGTCATTTGAACAAGAATTAGAGGTATTGAAACAAACTACCGGTTCTAAGGCATACGAGCCCAAGGCCGTATTGAGTGCGTCTGAAATTCGCATGTTTCAAAAGGTAGTGAGAGAAGTGCCTATAACAGATGCCGTGTATCAATATGTGGTGAAGTTGGTACATAAAACCCGTCCTAATTCTGATTTGGCGGATGCCGATACGAAGAAATATGTGGCGTATGGCGCAGGCCCGAGAGCAGGGCAGAATTTGATATTAGGCGCCAAGTGCCATGCCTTAATGAACGGTAAGTTCTCCGTAGATATTGAGGATATCCGTGCCGTTGCCCAATGGGTTCTCGGACATCGTGTAGTTTTAAACTTCAAAGCCGAGGCCGAAGGCAAGAATGTAAAAGAATTGATTGCTAACTGGTTTTAAAAAAAAGGCGGTATCGCGCCGCTACAACCTGCTACCCTTGCTTCCTTCCAGACCTGGGGGAGTTGACAAGGAGCTGGCCGTACCGCCTGCTACAAAGGTAGTATTAATTAAGGGCTAAATCAAGCCATAACGGGTATTTCCGTTTATCTTTGTAACATGCTGTTGAAATCCAATGCCTTGGTTAAGCAGTACGGGGCAAAACGCGTTGTAAATGAGGTGACTGTATCGGTCAATACCGGCGAAATTGTAGGTCTGTTAGGACCCAATGGTGCAGGTAAGACCACTACATTTTATATGTTTGTGGGCTTGGTACAACCCGATCAAGGTGATATTTTTCTAGAAGATGAAGTCATTACCCATTTGCCAATGTACAAGCGCGCCCGCAAGGGTTTGGGGTATTTGCCACAAGAAGCGTCGGTTTTTCGCGATTTATCGGTGGAAGACAACATTAAAGCCATATTGGAGATGACAAAATTGTCGGCCAAGGACCAGAAAGACAAATTAGAGCAGCTCATAGATGAGTTTAGTTTGGGTAGGGTGCGCAAGAATATGGGAAAGGTATTAAGTGGAGGCGAGCGCCGTAGAACGGAAATTGCCCGTGCCCTGGCTACGGATCCCCATTTTATTCTATTAGACGAGCCCTTTGCGGGTGTAGATCCTATTGCAGTAGAAGATATACAGTCCATTATTTATAAATTGAAGTCTAAGAATATCGGAATCCTTATAACCGATCACAATGTTCAAGAAACGTTGAGTATAACCGACCGTGCGTATTTATTGTTTGAAGGAAAGCTCCTAAAGCAAGGCACAGCCGAAGAGTTGGCCGAAGATGAGATGGTGCGTAAGGTGTATTTGGGACAAAACTTCGAGTTACGTCGGAAAACGTTTAGTGTGGAATAGTCTTTAAAATGCGTTTAATTTATTCGGAAGAGTTAGATGTTTACAGGCACTTGGCGGCCGAAGCTTACTTTTTACACGAACACGAGGGCGATGTGCTTATGATTTGGCGCAGTAAAGACGCCGTAGTTTGTGGGAAGCATCAGAACGCCTGCGGTGAAGCCAATTATAAATTTTGCCATCTAAACGATATTCGGATTGCCCGCCGACTTTCAGGTGGAGGCACGGTGTTTCACGACCTGGGGAATATCAATTTTACATTTGTTAAAAATCTTACAGAAGGCATGGAACGCGCGGTAGATTACAAGCGTTATTTGGAGCCGGTAAGGTCGGTTTTACGCACGTTAGGCATTGAAACTACCTACAGTCATCGCGACGATTTATTGCTTAATAATATAAAAATCAGCGGCAACGCCCAACATATTTATCAAAAAGGCATGAAAGGGTTGCACCATGGAACCTTGCTCTATGATGCGGATTTAAAATCTTTGGGGGAAGCCATTCACAGCGGAGGTTCTTACGAAGGCAAATCGGTGCCGAGCAACCGCAGTGCGGTTACGAATATCAGGCAATGGAACGATTTGGGTACTACCGAAAGTTTCATAAAACAACTTTTGGTTGGTTTTGAGTCCTATTACGGTGTGCGCTTTGAGTCGCTCCGTGATGAAGAAATACAACGGTGTGAGGCGATTTCCCAAGAGAAGTTCAGTCAAGATTCGTGGATTTTAGGTTACAGTCCGAGGTATTCGCACCGAAGGGTTTTGGAGTGGAGTCAGGGTGTTTTTCAGCTCGAAATGCGGGTGCATCAAGACGCTGTTGAAGAATTGAAATTGTTAGATAACAATGGGGTTTTGGCATTTGAAGCGGCTTGCCAGAATGTGGTTGGGAAGCCCTTGCGATTGTCGACTTTGGAGCAGGCGTTTAAGGGCGTGTCTGTAGAAGAATTATTGGATTTGTTTTAGTAAATTGGTGCTTATGAATAAGAAAGAGCGGGTTGCGTTTATTGCAGAAACCTTGGAACGATTGTATCCAGAAACACCTGTTCCGTTGGATCATACCGATGCGTATACCTTGCTGATTGCGGTTTTATTGAGTGCGCAATGCACAGACGAGCGGGTGAATAAGATAACGCCGTTTTTGTTCGAACGGGCCCGTACGCCACAAGAAATGGTGACCTTATCAGTGGAAGAAATTCGTGATATCATCAAACCTTGTGGTTTGAGTCCCTTTAAAAGCAAGGCCATTCATGGGTTGAGTGTGATTTTATTGGAAAAATTTGGGGGAGAGGTCCCGCAAAGTTTCGAGGAGTTGGAGGCATTACCGGGGGTAGGACATAAAACAGCAAGCGTGGTGATGAGTCAGGCTTTTGGCGTGCCGGCATTTCCGGTTGATACACATATACACCGACTGGCACAACGCTGGAAGCTTACGAATGGAAAGAATGTGGAGCAGACGGAGAAGGATTTAAAGCGTTTATTTCCGAAGAAAACATGGAATAAATTGCACCTGCAGATCATCTTTTTTGGCCGTGAATACTGTCCGGCACGAGCTCATAAGGTTGAAGATTGCTTGATTTGCAGGGAGATATAATAATATTGGTTAACGTAAACACAAATATTTCTTGAAATCTGTAGCATAAGATTTCGTTTAACTGACTTTCGGGTCAATTAGAAATCAGAATTCGGGGGTAATCAAAGGCCTTAATCTATGAGCCTGGGTTTTAAAAGCGCCCCAACTGAAGCCTAAATTTACAAAGGGTTGATTCTTTATATATCCATAGCTTAAATCAATTTGGGTATTGGGGCTTAGTTTATGAGCAACCCCGAAATCAAATCCGGGTGCTTGAACTAATGTTCGGTCTAATCCCGACCCACTCACTTGGTATTGAAGGAAGGCCTCGGAAAATACGAATGTTTGATTATTGATGTTATGGGCAATGGCAAAAGTGGAGAGCCAATTGCGCTGGTTTAACTGGGTGGAGGGATTTTTAAAAAGGGTTAATCCTACATTGGAAATAATGGAGGTTTTGCCTAGTGGTAATGTGCCGGATATTTTATTGGTGAGGTAATGTGTGCCTAATGAATACGTATCTGTACCGTTGGGGATTCCAACATGGGTTATCCAAGCTATATTTTCTTTAATTTGAAGTTTAAATCCAATTTCTAGATCGGAGATTCCGTATTGAGCTTGGTTATTATGAGGGTCTCTCAATATAGCGGTTGCCAATCGGAGTTCGAGTCTTTTATCTATTCCCAAGCGAAAGGAATTATATGGCAGCATACCCCTATATTGGGTTTTGCTATTGGGTGATGGGTTATTTTGGATGAAATTGATTTGAAATCCCATTTCGTGCTGAAAGCCTCCTACGGGTAATACATAAGAGTTATCAGAAAGTGAAGGCCTATCGGTGTTTAACAGGGACTGAAAAGGTATATTGAGGTTGATTTTTTGCGGATTGAGAGAAGTATGGTTGCGGGTAACAACGGAATCTAATGGAGATTGGGCGTAGGATGTAGCGAACGAAAGGCAAACACTAATTGCGATAAAAAATCGAAACATGGTGCAATTTAGGAATTAACCAGGTTGTAATTCTAAT
>CBFHXF010000014.1:0-29355 GCA_965659745.1 Bacteroidia bacterium | reverse complement strand
ACAAAATAAAAAAGGCCGCTTCTTAATAGAAACGGCCTTTTGTGTTAAGTGTTTATGTTTAATTAAAAACGATTAACGGGTAACTTTACGACGGGGTTCGCTGCTGCGGTTGCCACGAAAATCGCCAGACGGACGAGAATCGCGCGAATCGCCGCCGCTGCGTTTACCACGGAATTCACCACCGCCAGCAGGACGTGAGTCGCCGCTACGGCTTCCACGGAATTCACCAGATGGGCGTGCATCTCCGCTTCTTTGTGGTCGGTCTGAAAAGCGATTAGGTCTGTCACTTCCTCCACCGCCTGAAGGGCGACGGTCTGAAGCTGGACGTGCATCTCCACGTGAGCTATCGCGATTTCTTTCGCCACGGAATTCGCCGCCACCGCTTCTGCGTTCGCCTTGAGGGGCGTCGCTTCTGCGAGAGTCGTTTCCGCCTCTACCGCGGTAATCGCCCGACTTATGAGCGCCTTGATTGCGGCCATAAGAAGATTTACCACGTGAATTACCAGAAGGTTTACGGTTGCTGGCACTGTGCTTATCGGGTAATTCGATACGGAAATCGTGTTCCATTTCTAACAACACGTCTTGTCCGTATTCTTTTTGTAAGGCATGAAGATGTTTGGCTTCATGTGGGCTACAAAAAGAGATAGCGAGTCCTTCTTTACCTGCGCGACCGGTACGACCGATGCGGTGGGTATGGGTTTCAGGATCTTCTGCCATGTCGAAGTTCAACACGTAATTAAGTGCAGGAATATCCACCCCACGAGCCGCTACGTCGGTAGCTACCAAAACGCGATCGCGACCGGTTTTGAAGTTGTCGAGGTTGCGGGTACGCTCTCTCTGTGATTTGTCGCCATGAATGGCACAAGCACTGATATCGGCATCGCGAAGCAAGCTTACCAATTTGTCGGCGCCGTGTTTGGTTCTAGAGAACACAATCATAGCGTCGATGTCTTGATCTTGCAATAAATCTACCAATAACGCTTCCTTGTTTTTCTGTCCAACGGCAAACAACCATTGAGAAATTTTAGGTTTTTGTTCTTCGGTAGGAACAATATCGATACGTTCGGGGTTGTTCAAAAGTTCTTCGGAAAGTACGCGAATTTCTTTTGAAGCGGTAGCCGAGAAAAGCATGGTTTGTTTGCTTAACGACTCTAGTTTGGTTCCGATTTCGCGAATATCGCTGATGAAACCCATGTCGAGCATACGATCACACTCGTCTAAAACGAAATGTTCAACGTCTTTTAAGTTTACGTAACCCTGCTCCATAAGGTCGAGCAAACGACCGGGCGTAGCAATTACAATTTGGGTACCGCGTTTTAGGTTATCAACCTGGCGGAACTGAGGAACACCTCCGTAGATTAAGGTAATGCGCAACGGCGTTTTGGCTGCGTATTTCTTAAAGTTGTCGGAAATTTGGTGAGCCAATTCCCGTGTAGGTGCCAACACCAATGTGTTGATGTTTTTAGAAGGATTCTCCATCATTTTCTGAAGGATGGGAATCGCAAACGCTGCCGTTTTACCTGTGCCGGTTGGCGCGGTTGCAAACAAGTCTTTTCCGCTTAAAATTGCGGGAATCGCCGCCTCTTGAATAGGCGTGGGGGTGCTGTAACCCTGTACTTCGACAGTGGCCAGCATTTGGGGGCTTAATCCCAAGTCGTTAAATGTGCTCATTAATAAAATTAATCGGCAACGCTTTAAAGTAGAAAATCGGGCGTTGGAATCGGGGTGATTCGAACAAAAATTGTTCCCACTCGCAAACTATTGCGCCGCAAAGATACAACTATTTATCCACATTTTACACAATCTTGCTTAGTTTTGCCCGAATACCATGCCGGTAACCCTAAAATCGCTCCTCGAATTATTTAAGCTAAAGCTCCAATTTGGATTTGCCTCTTTGCTCGCAACGGGTATCGATTATACCGTTTTTTTACTATTAATTTGGGCCAATGTCGATGCTGTTAAGGCCCATTATTTCTCTGCGAGTATCGGCATGGTGGTGAATTTCCTCGTTCAAAATCAATACGTGTTTCTCCGCGAAAGGGGCCTGCTCCCTACCTTTTTACTTAGCATGACCGTATCCGTGATAGGTATTGCAATTGGCGGTTTTTTGATGGGCTGGATTCAGCAATTCCCATTTTGGAATGCGCACCTTTATTTAGCCAAAATGGTCGTTACAGGATTGATATTTTTCTATAATTTTTATTTAAAACGCTTTGTTTTTGAAAAACGATTCCTCTAAAATAAAGCTTCAACGGCTTACCCTTATGTTAAAATTGTTAAAATGGGGTACTTGGGAATTTCCACTTTGGCTGCGTTCCATGTCGTTTTCTGTTCGTGGATTCAAATTGCCGTTTGGATTGGTACTTTTGTCTTTTCTGGGGATGCTTTCCTGGAGTTTATTCTATGATTTAGAGGGAGTAGACATGAACGTCTGGGACGAATCGCTTTTTGCTTTGCGTGCCTATCAATTGTATGAAAACGGCACTTTTTTACAAAATTTTAATCAGTTTGAAGGACTTTACGATCACCCCAGTACCAAATTGCCATTTGTTACCCTCTTACAAGCCGCAAGTTTTCATCTTTTGGGTCCCAGCGTTTGGGCCTTACGTCTTCCCATAGGATTGTTGGCCATTATTTGCATTTTGGTAATGACTCGAATTCTATTCAGATTGGGAATAGGTTCAAAATGGGGATTGCTTATGGGGCTGTTGATGGTGAGTACACCCACTTTTTTAGGGGAACATATGTTACGAACCGGCGATCACGATGCTCCCTTAGCTTTTTTCTTGATCTTGTCGGGTTTCTATTTTTATGAATATATAAGTACGGAAAGAAGGTCTTCAATTTGGGGATTGTGTTTCTGGTTTTTAGCGGCCTTATTGACTAAGAATATTTTAGCTGGGATAGTAGTGCCGGCATGGGTTTTGTTTGCGTTAATTTCGGGTAAAGTACATTCGTTAATAAAAGATCGACGTGTGTATGTGGCGGCTTTGGGAGTCTTAGGCTTGTACGCAGCGATTTTGGCTGGGTATGAAATGGCATATCCTGGTTTTTTCGATCGCATGTGGAACTACGAATTGATGGGTCGGTATACCGAGGTAATAGAAGGACACACGGGTCCTTGGTATTATTACATAGATCTATTTTTTAAGGATGATACCCTATTTATGTGGCTCGTTATTATGGCGGCATTTGGCGCTGTATTGGGTTACGGGATACGAATGGGTTGGAGCTCATTAAAGTTTCAAAAATTGGGAGTAGGGGGAAGGGTATTCGTTTTTGTTTTTTTAATAGGCGCTGTTTATTTGGCCGTGGTGTCGCAATCGCAAACCAAACTTCCGTGGTATCACGCGCCCCTTTTTCCCATGATGGCGGTATTGGCGGTGTTGGGTTTGAGGGCGATTTGGGGGTTTATGGGTGTATGGGGTAATGGGGTACTGGGTATCGTGGGTTTGGTTTTTTTGGGATTGTGGTTTGCCACAGGTGTGAAGGTACATTCTCGCACCACTCTTTTTGGAACTAAGGGATATTTGTCGTTGTTTATGGAATTAAATCAGAGCAATTTATTGTTGCCACACACGTATATCGTGGAGGATGATTTCGGCAGTGATACTTATTTTTACGTAAAATCTTTTGCAGAAAACGCAAAAAATATAATGGTTAACTCTCATGATAACGTTGATTTAGGGAATAAGCAGTTTCATTTTATTCGGGACATTGATTCATTGCAGGTGGGATCTGCCGTTATGATCAAAAAACCGTGGATTTTACAACGTATTGATGCGCAGTTTGAAACCGAGAATATTTTAAAATTGGAAGACGTGCACTACCGGAAAATAGTTGCAAAAAAGAGGTTTGAAAGATTTCCCTTGAGAAAACAATAAGGCAAGATCTGTTTCGGGTGGCAGCGGCGTGAAAGATTTCCCCCGAGGGAATTAAATTTACTTGGGATTATTGGGTTGTGGGCTGTAATTTTGAAGAGCATGGCGAATCAAGATTTAGATTTCAACAAGAATGAGGATGTAAACAAACAGTTATGGGATGCGGTTAAAGCAAAGCTGGATGTGATACAAAAAGGGGGCGGCGAAAAGGCGGCTGCCAAGCAAAAGGAAAAAGGAAAGTTATTGGCTCGTGAGCGGGTTGAATATTTGCGAGATCGCGGCAGCGATTGGATAGAAATTGGGGCATTTGCAGGTTTTGAACAATATGCCGAATACGGAGGTTGTGTGGCCGGTGGCGTGGTGGCAGGCATAGGTTATGTTTCTGGTAGGCAATGTGTTATTGTGGCTAATGATGCCACTGTGAAAGCGGGAGCATGGTTTCCTATAACGGGAAAAAAGAATTTACGAGCTCAAGAGATTGCCATGGAAAATCACCTGCCTATCATTTATTTGGTAGATAGTGCGGGTGTGTTTTTACCGATGCAAGACGAGATTTTTGCCGATAAGGAACATTTCGGACGTATGTTCCGCAATAATGCCAAGATGAGCGCGATGGGCATTACGCAAATCGCTGCCGTAATGGGATCCTGTGTGGCCGGTGGTGCGTATTTGCCTATTATGAGCGATGAAGCGCTGATTGTGGAGGGAAATGGAAGTATCTTTTTGGCCGGTTCCTATTTGGTGAAGGCGGCCATAGGTGAAACCATCGATAATGAAACATTGGGCGGAGCGAAGACACAAACAGAGTTGTCGGGTGTGATAGACGATAAGTTTCCGGATGACGATTCTTGCTTGGATCGCATTAAATTTTTGATGGATAAACTGGGTCGCGCGGATGCGGCAGGTTTTAGCAGGGTGGATGCGAAGCTTCCCAAGAAAAAAGAGGCGGATATATTTGGCATTTTACCGGCAGATAGGGCAAAACCCTATGTTACGAGGGAAATCATTGAACGGCTGGTAGACGATAGCGTATTTGAGGAGTATAAAGAAGACTACGGCCGCACGATTTTATGCGGATATGCGCGTATCGACGGTTGGGCGGTTGGCATCGTGGCGAACAATAGAGAAATAGTGAAAAATGCGAAGGGTGAGATGCAATTTGGCGGAGTTATATATTCCGACAGTGCCGATAAGGCGGCGCGTTTCATTATGAATTGCAATCAGAAGAAGGTGCCGTTGGTGTTTTTGCAAGACGTAACCGGATTTATGGTCGGGAGTCGCAGCGAGCACGGCGGTATCATTAAGGATGGCGCTAAAATGGTCATGGCGATGAGCAATAGTACGGTTCCGAAGTTTACCATTATTATGGGAAATAGTTATGGAGCGGGTAATTATGCTATGTGTGGTAAGGCCTATGATCCGAGGTTGATAGTGGCGTGGCCATCGGCGAAAATTGCGGTTATGGGCGGCGATCAAGCGGCCAAAACCTTATTGCAAATAGAAACGTCGCGTTTGAAGGGTAAAGGAGAGGAAATTACAGAAGAGGCAGAGAATGAGTTGTTGAATCGCATTAAAAATCGCTACGAAAACGGCACTAAGCCAGAGTTTGCGGCTTCGAGGTTATGGGTAGATGCCATTATCAATCCGTTAGATACCCGCAAGTGGATTTCTATGGGCATTGAGGCAGCGGAACATGCGCCGGTGGCGCCGTTTCATCCGGGGGTATTGCAAACTTAAGCACCCCAATCTTCTTTTAGGTTCAATTTAGTTTTAAGTCTGGATTTAACGTTCCTTACATATTGCGTAGAAACTCCCAAGACATTGGCAATTTCTTTAGGTCGGTAGTTTTCCATGGTAAGCACAAAAACACGTTGTTCGGTTTTATTGAGGTTGTCGAAACCAGGAAATTGTTGGTTCCAATTGTCTTTTTCTCGGATGAGTTGATTTGCGATTTGGGGATTTTCTCCGGTGTTGAAATGGGATATTTGGTGATCTTTTAGAACTTGGTTGACGGAATTTTTAACGGTGTTAGGCGCTTTGGCGACCGCTTCAAGGATTTCCGCTTTGAGTTTGCTATTGAGGTTAATGATACTTTTTGAATATTCCACAATACGGTTGCTGAGTTCTTGTTCTCTTTTTAGTGCTTCTTGTTCGTTTTGAAGTCGATTTTTTTCAATTTTCTTAATTTTTAAGTAATTTAAAGTTATCCAAATACTCAATGTAAAAACGATGATTGTTAAAACAAGAGCTATAACAAGAATATTTTGTGTTTTCTCTTTATCTTGGATGATTTGTTCTTTTTCTTTTATCTCTTTAAAAGTGATTTCTAATTCGTTCAATTCATCTATAACCTTGCGTTGTGTGTTGAGTTCATCTTTTTCAGCATCGTTGTTAAATGTTATTGCTTTTTTAAAATATTCAGCTGATTTCGAAGGGTTCTTGTCAAAGTAATAGTTTCCGATGTAATTGAACATACTGACGCGTTGCGCGTAAGATGTTTTATTTAATGCAATTGTATCAGAGCAGATTTGAATTATTCTTTGTAAGAAAAATTCCATTTTTTGTTTATCGATTGTGGCTATGTCAGCAGATAATGTATTACAAAAATAGGGTGCGTCGTTCAACAACCTATTTCTCCAAAGTGAATCTGTGATAAAACCGTAATCTTTAAAATGAATTTGGTTGGTTAGGTAAATACGCGTGTAGGGAAGCTCAAGAGTAAATTTCACGGAATCTCGTGGAAGAAGTTTCAATTTTTGACGGGCTTCTTCGTGTCTATTGAGCTTATGAAGCAGGTTAATCCGGTTGATCAGGAATAGCTGGCCTTTATAGACATTAAGATCACTGCTTAATACCTTTCTGTTTTCAATCCAAAACTTATCGGCTTTGTCAAATTGCTCTTCATCCATGAAGGTATTGATAATGTTATTAACCAATATTCCATTATCAAGATTGGTTTTCATAGCTATTTCTTTAGCTCGAAGAAAAAGGCTACGGGCATTATGTGTATTTCCTATGTTGTAGTAATAAGTACCTAGGTTTACGCCGAAATGGATTATAAGTTTATAATCCTTTTTCAACTCCGACTCCTTATAACCTTTACTCCAATAGTAGCGGGCACTATCTGAATTTTGATTTTTATAAAAGTAGGCCATGCCGAGTAAATGATAGGCATCGCAAGGGTTAATAGAATCGTGACTGTTTTTTAACGACAATACCTTGTAGCCATAGGTTAAGGCAGAATCCAACTCGCCGAGAGTGATAAATTGATAACTTTTAAAGCGATAATAACCTTCAAAACCCAATATGCTATTTTCTTTCTTGCTCCGGTTGAGAAGGTAGTTAACCATGGGTTTTGTTGCATTGGGGTCTTCTGTTTTAGAAGATAAATTAGAGATATATTGATTGCATAAATACACCCATTGATTTTCGTTTTTTTCTTCCTCTATTTTGAGAATAGCACTATCCGATGGTAGTTTTGAAATAGCCGAAAATTTGACCTTTTTAATAGGTGTGCACGATGTTATATAGAGTATTATAACTGCAAGAATTGAAACCGTTTTAAGGGACTCGATTTTTAAGGGAATTTTAAACATTGATCGATAATAGTTATATTCAACCAACTTATAACCTTGTTCACATTTTTCAGATGTAACATTGTATAACCTTGCCCTTTTTTAGGGCATTTTGACTACTTTAAAAAGGCTTCTTGATAGGTTTGGATCCACTTTTGAGCCGTCATTTTCTGAAATAGTTCCTCAAGAAGGTTATAGGGTATATCTTCTATTTTTTTGAATCGGATGCAACTTTTGCCCATATCTAATTTGTACTTGCAGTGATGAGGATAGGCTTCTGTGAACCATTGCAATAATTCGGGTTTGGCGTACATACCCATGTGATAAAGGGCAATGAAATTCTTTTGAGAAGCCACACTAATAAAAGGCAAGGGTTCTTTCGGATTGCAATGGTAGCCAGCTGGAAATATGGAATGGGGCACGACAAAAGAAGGCATAGAATACTGCGTTTGTGCCTCGAAACCTTCGGGAAGATTATTTTCAAGTAATTCGATAATTTTTGAAAATGGAACTTGTCGTTCCTCAGGAAGTTGTGAAATATAGTCTTCAAACATATTTTAGGGTAATGTTATATGATTTTACTGGGTCGATATTAGCTTGGGTCCAATATTCTAAAGTGAACAATTAGTTACAAGTATAATTATTTGTTGTGTATTCCTATTTGAATTTCAATAACTGTTAGGTCGTCGTCTTAATTCTGGCGGTTTCAATTACTTTATATAGGGTATCGGCGCCGTGCGCGCCGCTTAACGAATACGCTTCATTGAAAACGAAAAAAGGCACCCCACGCGCTCCTACTTGATGGGCATTGTAAATATCTTGTTTTACTTCCTCTTCTAGTTCTTCTGAATGAAAGGGATCGTTATTCCATGCTTGTAAGTCGATCTCTACTTTTTGGGCCAAGTTTAGAAGTGTGTCAATATCTTCTACATTGGCGCCTTCTGTAAAATAGGCATAGAATAGGGCTTCTTTGAGCTGATTGGCCTTTCCTTGTTTTTGGGCTACATGTATGAGCTTATGGGCGTTGTGAGAATTGCTAATGGGTGCTTGATCAAATTGAAAGTCTATTCCGAGTTCTTTGCCCTGTTCCACGAGTTTGTTCTGCATGCGATTCACGTCTGCTAAAGACATGTTTTTGACTTCGGATAGATATTGAGAAACAGATTTTCCGGGGATGTACTTTATATCTGGATTTAATTCAAAGCTGCGCCAAATTATCTCTACCTCATTTCCATAGGGTAATCTTTCAAGTGCTTTTTCGAGTTGTTTTTTACCCATATAGCAAAAAGGACACATGATATCTGACCAGATTTCAATTTTCATACTACAAAGGTAGGAATTATGAGTTTGCCGCTGAGTACACATACGTTTGGCCGTACCTTTGCGGCGATGAATTTTCTTTCTGTAGATCAAGTTTCAAAAACATGGCACGATAAACCCGTTTTAAGAGAAGTTACTTTTGGCATACAACAAGGTGAAAAGGTGGCTTTGGTGGCAGGAAACGGCCAGGGTAAATCTACCTTGTTCAGTATTATTGTGGGAAAGGAAAATGCCGATGCCGGTAAAGCCATCATAAGAAAAGACATTCGCTATTCTTATTTGTCGCAAGACACCGATGTAGACGAAGAATTAACGGTATTAGAGAATATATTGTTCGACGATCATGAAATTACACGCGCTTTAAAAAGTTATAATGAAGTGTTAGACGCCCTTCAAACGGATTCTGATAATATGGAATTGTTGGAGCGTTTGAATTATTTGAGTGAAACCATGACGGCTTTAGATGCTTGGGATTATGAAGCTAAGGTAAAGCAAGTATTGGCCAAGCTAAAAATAGATCGTTATCATCAAAAGGCGTCTACGCTTTCTGGCGGACAAAAAAAGCGAATTGCATTGGCTAAGGTTATATTGTCGGGAGCTGATTTTCTTTTATTAGATGAGCCTACGAATCATTTAGATTTGGATATGATCGAATGGTTGGAAGGGTTTTTAGCGCAACGCGACCTGACCTTACTTTTAATTACCCACGATCGTTATTTTCTAGATCGCGTTTGCGATAGGATTATCGAAATTGACAATGGCGATTTACATCAGTATCAGGGTAATTTCTCTTACTATATCGAAAGTAAAGCCATGCGGGAAGCCCAATTGCAGAGCGAGTTAGAGAAGGATCGTAATTTATATCGTAAAGAATTGGAATGGGTGCGCCGCATGCCCAAAGCAAGGGGTACCAAAAGTAAGAGTCGAACAGAAGCATTCTCGCAATTAGAAGCGAAGTTGAAAAACCAACGCGCCAAACTTGAAGTACGCATGGATGTGCGAACCGAAAGGATGGGCACCAAAATAATGGAGTTGCATCGAGTGGCTAAAGCCTATGGTGAATTGTGTATTTTGGAGGGTTTTACCTATAATTTCAAACGCGGTGAAAAAGTGGGTATTATCGGTCCTAATGGCGTTGGAAAATCTACTCTTTTGAATTTAATGATGGGCTTAGAAGCGCCAGATTCGGGTAAAATCGTGCGGGGTGAAACCTTGAAAATCGGTTATTATTCTCAGCAAGGAATTCAAGTTGACGAGTCTAAAAAAGTCATAGATGTGGTGCGCGATATTGCCGATTGGATACCTCTTTCTAACGGAAATAAGTTAACGGCGTCGCATTTATTGTTGCAATTTGGTTTTAGTTATGATAAGCAGCACGACTTTGTAGTAAAGCTAAGCGGTGGCGAACGCAGGCGCTTGTATTTACTTACCATTTTGATGGGGGCTCCTAATTTTCTAATTTTAGATGAGCCAACCAACGATTTGGATATAGAAACCTTGGCGGTCTTAGAAGATTTCTTACAAGCCTATCAAGGGTGTTTACTGGTAGTGAGTCACGATCGCTTCTTTATGGATCGCTTAGTAGACCATTGTTTCATCTTTAAGGGACAGGGTGATGTGCAAGATTTTCCTGGAAATTATAGCGATTATCGCCAATACGAGGAACTACAAGCTGAAGAAAAACGGGAAATGGCCAAAAAACCGGCTGCTGCACCCGTGCCGGTTGTGGAAATCGCAAAAGAAGAAGCGCCAGTTATTCGCAAAAAGCGCGCCTTTAAAGAGCAATACGAGTTGGATACCATAGAGAAGGAACTTCCGCAGTTGCAAGATAAAAAAAGCTCCCTCGAGAAGGAGCTTTTAGAGTTGGGCGACCAATACGATAAGATTGTAGTTATTTCCCAAGAATTAAAGGAAATCTCTGATCGAATTGATGCCTATGAATTGCGTTGGTTAGAGCTTAACGATTAAGCTTTGGCCAATTGGATGTTCATGATTAATTTGATAGTGGGACCTACCACTACACCACCGGCTTCGGTCACTGCATTCCAAGTAAGGTCAAAGTCGTGACGGTTGATTTCGCCGCTTACTTCAAAACCCGCTTTGTGGTTTCCGTAAGGATCTACCATTTCGCCACCAAATTCAGTATTCAGGGTGATGCTTTTGGTGATGCCTTTAAGAGTTAGATCTCCTGTTAGTTCGAACTGATTTTCACCTTTAGCAGTAAATGCGGTTGATTTAAATTGGATCTGGGGGAATTTTTCAGCATCGAAGAATTCTGCTGATTTCAAGTGGGCATCGCGTTGCTCGTTATTGGTATCGATACTATTAATGTCGGCAGAAAATTCAATTTGAGCGTTTTCCCATGTTTCGCCAACGGTTTGTGCAGAGGCTGTGAACGCATTGAAAGTTCCCGTTACCGTAGAGATAACCAAATGTTTTACTTTGAATTGAACTTCAGAGTGCATAGGATCTAAGTTCCACTGGGTGTTGCTTTGTGATTGTGTAGTCATAATGTTTAAAATATTTGTTTGAACAAATTTAGTTCAATATTTTGGACTATGGACTACAGGTAGCCTGTAGTTTCGATAAAATTGCCTTTTTTTGCCACATGAGTAAACATGCATATGTATTTCCAGGGCAAGGATCTCAATTTGTTGGGATGGGTCGTGAACTTTATGAGGGAAGTGAAAGTGCCAAAGCCCTATTTGAATTGGCCAATGATATATTAGGATTTCGCATCACCGATTTGATGTTTGATGGAACAGCAGACGATCTCAAACGCACCGACGTAACGCAGCCTGCAATTTTTATTCATAGTGTAATTGCGGCTAAAGAGTTGGGTGAAGATTTCAAACCCGATATGATGGCAGGACACAGTTTAGGTGAATTTAGCGCTTTGGTAGCGGCAGGAGTATTGTCGTTTGAAGACGGTTTGAAATTAGTACATCAGAGAGCCTTGGCCATGCAAGCAGCATGTGAAATTCAGCCAGGTACCATGGCGGCTGTTTTGGCCTTGGCCGATGAGGTAGTGGAGAAAGTATGTCAAGAAACCGAAGGAATTGTAGTGGCGGCAAATTATAACTGTCCCGGACAATTGGTAATTTCGGGTGCCGTACCTGCGGTAGAGGCAGCTTGTGAAGGCATGAAGGCTGCGGGCGCTCGACGTGCATTGATATTACCGGTTGGTGGTGCATTCCACTCACCTTTGATGGAGCCCGCTCGTGAAAAATTGGCCGAGGCAATCGAAAAAACCATCTTCAATGCTCCCACGTGTGCCGTTTATCAAAATGTATCGGCAGAAGCGCAAACACAACCTGAAGAAATCAAAAAGCAACTCATTGCCCAATTAACGGCACCGGTAAAATGGACGCAGTCGGTTTTGAATATGAAAGCCGATGGTGCTACCGAATTTACCGAACTCGGACCGGGAAAAGTATTGCAAGGGTTGATTGCTAAAATTGGCTAAGCGCCTTTAACTAATCGGGAAGACTTTCATTAATAATCTCTAATAAAGGGGTAAAACCTTTAAGGGCGGTTTCTTATGAGTTGAACAGTACCGTTGATTTTTTTAGGAAGTTTTGGATTCCGTGTCTCGATAATATCTATGATGTAAAAATAGGTTCCTGAGGGTACGTATGCCCCTTGGTTATCGACCTGGCCGTTCCAACAAAAGCTGCCTAATTTATCGGATTTGTAAACCCGTGCCCCCCAACGGTTGAAGATGCGTATTTCGCCTTTTTCACAGATATCTGAAAATCCATAGATACGGAAACAATCGTTAAAGCCATCGTTATCAGGCGTAAAGGTATTGGCTAGCGCCATTTCTGGATTTTTGTCGGTGGTATCGCTGATGTTGAGTTGCACGGTATCTACACATCCGGTAATGGAATTACTGAAAATGGCCGTCGTAACAAAATCACCTTTGGGAAATTTATGTGCGATGGGATTTTCATTGTATTGGGGAGCTGAGCCGTCTCCGAATTCCCAAGAGATACTGTCGAAATATTGACCGTCGGCACTTATGATGGTTTCTTCTACGCAGGGTTCGGTGCTAAATGTGAGAGATGCTTTGGGCGCGAGGATTACCCGAATGATTTCGGTTCGGGTGGCAGAAACGTTGCAACTGTTCGTATCTATTACGGTTAACGTAACCTTGTAGCTGCCCGTATCTTTATATATGTGTGTGGGCGAAAATTGCATGCTGGTATCGCCGTCTCCGAAGTCCCAAAAATATTCTGCATTGTGCCGATTTATCGGTTTGAACCTACTTTCTTGCTTCAGGCACCGGGTCTGGGTGGTCATAAATTCGGCATCAATAGAATAACCCAAACGGAAATCTAATTTAAAGCTGGCGTTGCTGCAGCGAATGGAAATATTGGATTGATAAGCCGCATTGGGGGTTGTGGGGAAATCGTTCAAGCCTGGGGGTTCGTCGGGACAAGAAGCGCAAACCGATTGGTAAACGATACCCCGTTTGTCGAAACGACTCGTACCACCGTCTACATGGTCGGCACTTTCGCTTCCTCCGAAATAAGAGGCATAGAGCAGGTTTTCTGCATTTCGCGATAATGCCAAGAGGTAGAAATCGTTTCCGTCGGTGGTTTTTTGGTGGGCATCGGGGGTGATTTCTAAGTCAACCGTGGTACCATCATTACCTACGCCAATAATAGAGCCCCAACCGCTAAAGTAAATATTATAGCAATCGTCGACCATAAAGGCGGTAGGACTCAAATCGGGGTTTCCGCGGTTGCTATTTCCGAAAGTGGTAATAAATTCTAATGAATCGAGGTTGTTATTGAATCGCCCTATCATTTGTCCAGATAGATTTTGACCGTAGCAGTTAGCCGTGCGGGTTATATCGCCTGTGGTTTGTCCAGTAAAGTAAATTTTACCATCGGGATCGATATCGATGAAATAAATTTGGTCGTAGGCCACGGGTTCCGGAGCCACACCCCAATTGCCCCAAAGGGTTCCGGCTTGGTAATTTCCGGTAGATCCATTGAGCTTCATAATAAATCCGTCAATGGCCTGTTTGTATACCTTAGAATAGGGTTTGTTTCCTTCTATGGGGAAATTATCGCTCGCGGTACCGCCGCCGATGAATACATTGCCGCTATCGTCAAGCCGGCATGAATACGCGGCATCGTCGTTGATGCCCCCGAAATATGAAAGCCAACGAATTTTCGAAAAATTAGGACTTGTAGAAAGCACCAGGGCATCGGTAGCTCCACCGATATTTTTTTGATACGCATTTGCGGATGTAAGTATATTTTCAGATTGGGTACAAGTGGCAATAAAAACGTTTCCAAAGCGGTCGGTGGTAATATCGCCGCGATAATTATCGGCATAATTATAGAGCAATTCAGAGCGCCGGCCGCCGTTATTGGTTTGAAAGCCGTCATTGAAACTTCCCCCGAAGTACGTACTTCCTAAGAGGCTGCTGCCGCTTGCGTTGAATTTGGTGAGCACGATGTCATAGCCCCCGCCGATACTGAATTGCAAGGCAGAATCTTGGTGAACGGGATAATTATTAGAAACGGTGCTTCCTAAGAGTAGGAGGTTATTTTGTAAATCGGTGGCCAAACTGTGCGGGTATTCGTTATTGCTACCGCCCAAATAGGTGGCAAAAAGCAGGGTGCTGCCATCGGGACTGTATTTGCTGATGCTGATATCGCAAGGCAGGTAAACGGGTTCTGCGGCGTTGCTGCTGCCGCCGTAAGTGGTTTGAAATGCTCCAGGGGTGACCGGGTAACTGCGGCTGGAAGCGTCTACGATGCCTCCGGCATACAGGCACCCTTGGTTGTCGTAGGTGGCCGTGAACCCAAAATTATCGGCCGTTGAGCCGCTGTAGGTACTGAAAACCAATACGGGATCGATGATTATGGTATCTTGCGCGTTGAACTTCCCTAAAGAGAGTTTTACGCTATTTGGGCTGGTTTTTTGGTAGTGACAGCTGATTTTTTTCGGGGGAAATTTATCACGCCTTTGACCTTTATACGCGAGAGGAGGGGCTATTGAAAACTGGGCATTTTTACCAATTAGGGTTATAGCTTCTTGAGCAATTTTCAACTTTTGATGTCCGGCGAAGCGCAATGTGATATTTTCAGGATTGGCACCGGGTTTTAATATCCAATCAAATTCTACCTGCTCGTTTTGGGTATAGACACGCAGGTCGATATGGGGATACACGTTTTTTAAGGTAATACTTTGAACTGGATAGATATGATGCCGCCAATCTTTGGGATCGTTGCCGAGGTAGTAATTGAGATAATAGGGGGCAGGATTTTCGAAAAGGGTTTGTTGGGGCGTTTGAGCATTTTCGAAAATAATATCAAAAACTTGGTGTCGAATGGTAAAGGCGGAATCGGTATTTTGGTAATGAAAAGATTGGTGGATAAGGGGTTTGTCTTGCGTGTTGATGACACGAATGCGCAGGCGGTCTTCGCATACATATACCTGACCTAGTGGGTGGTGGAAAACGGCAATGGGTTGTTTTTCTTGATAGGAATCTGGTACGATTATCTGTCCGACATTAGGCTCAAAAAAAGCGGCTTGTGATTGTAACATAGCTGCGAAAAGTAGTGCAGCGATGCCCAGTAAGCCATTTTTCCTAAATCCCATGATTAACAAATTTAGTTAAAAAAAAGAAGAGGCCCCTACTGTGAAAGTGGGGGCCTCTTGTATATAGGGGTAATATTGAAAAACTGACGTTTTTATAACCAATTGGGTGTAAATTAGTCCAATAGGGTTTGCGTTTTATTTCGCTATTTGAATAGGTGTTTGCAAAGCAGCTTGCAGAAGTGCGGCAATTTCTTCGGAAGTCTGATCGAATTTTAGGGTACCTGTAAAATGCAATTTGCTTGCATTGGCAGGCGCTTGAAATTGCATATTTTGGGTATGGTTAAGGGTTTCCAATACAAAATCGAGGGGTGCATTATCAAATTTCAGGTATTGATTGTGCACTTCTAATGGATTTTGATTGTGGTTCCAAGAAACGAGTTCCTTATTTTGGGAGATTACGCCTTGGTTTTGAGTAAGGATGGCTTCTTGACTTTCGTTTTCTACTTTTACTTTACCGTGATTTACAAAGACCTTAACATTGGAGTTGGGGTAAGCATCTACATCGAATCCGGTTCCTAAAACCGTAATGGTAGTAGAGGGGGTGTTAACGGTGAAGGGGGCATTTTCATTACGGGCCACTTCAAAACGGGCATGTCCTTTTAATTCAATGAAGCGTTTGGCTTCGGTGAAGCTGTAAGAAAGTTCGCTATTGGCAGAAAGCATTACGGTACTTCCGTCGGGCAATTTGATTTCTCGTGCTTGTCCGGAAGTCGTATTTTCGGTAACCTTAGCAATTTCTGCAGGTACTTCTGGCAAGAAATACATATAGCCAGAAAGAAGGAAAAGGGCAATAACGGCAGCATAGCTTAGAATGCGGCGGTAGGTAATGCTTAAGGTATGAGTAGGTTTTTTCTCTACTTTAGGCGTAAGTTTCTGTTGGAATTTTTCCCAAGAGGCATCGTTTTGGGCGGCTTCGGATGGGGTATAATTTTTAGCCAAGTCCCAGATATCTGAAAAATCGTCTTGGGGTTTTGGATTGGGATTGTTAGGATTCATAGTGGATTATTTCAAAGGGTTAGAAGAAAGCTCAAGCGACATCGCTTGCACTTGTTGTTGTATGATGGCCACGGTAGTTGAGAATTGAGGATTTTCTTGAAGCCACTTTTCCCATTGTGTGCGTTCATCGTGTTCCATTAGGCCGGCGGCGTATTTGGTGATCACGTTAGATTCAAGTTGTTCTTTCATGCCTTAAGGTGTTAACACTTAGTATGACACCAAAAAGGGGAGCATCCCCCAAAAAAAATCAAAAAAAGTTTAAATTTCTTTTAAGATACACATTTTCAATGATTTCTACTACCGAAATTCCATCCTCGATGGGTGTGTCTGGGGAAGATTTGCCCATTAGGGTGTCAATTACATTTTGAATTACGAAATGGTGGTTGGAAGCAGATCCTTGGTAGCCCGGATATAGGTTGGGGGCCGGAGAGGGGGGCAGTTCAGGCATTTGGTAATTGCGTATATGGCAATATTGGACTTCGTTCATGTACTGTCCGGACACTTCGAGAGTTCCATTTTCGGCTATAATTTCGATGCTGCTTTTGAAGTTGGTATCGAAAACGGAGGTTGTATAATGAAAACTTCCTTGGGCTACTTTGGGGTTATGAAAATGGAAAATACCGCTGTCTTCGAATTCGGTATTGTGTTTGTGGTTGTGATTGAAAAAGGAAGGGTTTTGAACTTGAACGGGACCGAATAGCCAGAATAAAAGGTCTACAAAGTGGGAAAACTGGGTGTAGAGGGGTCCGCCGTCTAATTCAAGGCTGCCGTGCCAATTATTGGGTTGATAGTAGCGATCGTCGCGGTTCCAAGCGCAGTTTACATGAACTGAGTATATTGTGCCTAAAGTGCCTTGGTCGATAAGGTTTTTCAGCCATTGTGAAACCGGCGAATAGCGGTTTTGCATGACACAAAATATATGTTTTTGGTTGGCGCTGGCAATATCTTGAAGGATTCGGGCGTGCTGAGATTGAAGGGTTATAGGTTTTTCAATTACGACGTGTTTATGATGAAGGAGTGCTTGCTGTGCCAATTCAAAATGCGATGCGTTGGGGGTGCAAATATGAATAACCTCGGCGGTGCTTTCATCAAAAAAGCGGTTGATATCGGTATGTTTTTTGAAGGTTACAGGGATCTTTTGGGAATCTAAATCAAATGCGTCAACCCATTGGGCATTGGGGTGGGCTTGGATTTCTTGGGCATGGCGCATGCCGATGCGACCCAAACCGATGATACCAAAATGCCATTGCGACTGCATAAATTTCAAAGGGCAAAAATGCGAAACTTTTTACGGAGAATGGTTATTGTGTGGTCAATGTTTTGAAATTAGGCTAAATTAAACATATTTTGCAGTAGAAAATGAAGAAAGAAACGGTTTTGGTAATTGGTTCCTGCGGACAGTTGGGGACGGAATTGGTAGAAGCTTTACGTGGAATTTATGGAAACGACAATGTAATTGCTTCAGATATTCGCAAAGGAGATAGCGAAGTATTTGAAACGGGTCCATTTGAATTGTTAGATATATTGAATGTAGATCGATGGAAGGAAATTCTGCAGAAATACAAACCTACACAAGTATATCATTTGGCGGCATTATTGAGTGCTACAGCAGAGCAGCAACCTGAGTTTGCCTGGAAATTGAACATGCAGGGTTTATTTCATGTGTTGGATGCGGCAAAAGAGCCAGGCACTTCTATAGGAAGGGTTTATTGGCCCAGTTCAATCGCGGCCTTCGGTCCAAATACACCTAGATTTGAAACGCCTCAATACGGTCCGATGGATCCTACAACGGTTTATGGAATTAGCAAATATGCGGGTGAGTTATATATTCAGTATTATTACAATCGCTACGGAGTAGATACACGTAGTTTAAGGTATCCGGGTTTGATTGGTCATAAAAGCGATCCAGGCGGGGGTACTACCGATTATGCGGTGGCTATTTATCACGATGCGTTGAAAGACAAACACCACACGTGTTTTTTGAAGGAAGGTACTATTTTGCCTATGTTGTACATGCCCGATGCATTGAAAGCGACTTTAGAGGTGATGCATGCCCCTGCCGAAAATATCAAGATGAGAATGAGTTATAATTTGGCGGGAATGAGCTTTGCTCCAGAAGAGATCGCACAGAGCATCAAGGCGCATATTCCAGACTTTAACATTTCATACTCTCCAGATTATCGTCAGGCCATAGCCGATTCATGGCCAGCGGTAATCGACGATTCATTGGCGCATGAACATTGGGGCTGGAAACCCGATTACGATTTGAATCTTATGACTGCGGATATGTTAGAAAACATAGCTCCAAGGTATAAAATGTTAGGGAAATGATGTAAATTACTTTTTTTTGGGTATGGTTTTGGTTAAAAATTGCTCTTAATTCGCATTCAAATCCAAACACATTTAGCACTATTGGAAATCTTCAAGAACATAGCCAGTTTCTTAACCTTTTGGAAGCCAAGACGTAAGACGGAAATACCCCGTGAATTACGTACGAAAACTCAAAGTTTGCACCATTATGAAAAGGCGGCTGCCTTGAAGGTGGTAAAATTCGCAAAGCGACATTTTATGGAGCCCGAAGATTTGCAAGAATTATTTGACGCTGAACTCGAGTACGAACAAAAGAAGTATCAAGCGCGACATGATTTTCCGCATCAAACGGCCATACGCAAATCGGATATTGCTGCAGCAAAGAAATCAAAGTACGAACGCATCAAAGTAAGCATGAGTGCAGAGGCGTATCGTAAATATCGTGCATATCGAGCCCGACAGCGTAAAAAGTATCCTCAGAAAGACTAAAAAGGGTCGTTTTTACCAATGGCTTTGCCAATCAATGTAGTAGTTGTGGCTCGCTCAATAAGAACATTCACAAAATCGCCTTTTTGATAGGTTTCTTTAGGGAATACAACTATCATATTTTCATCGTTACGTCCCGCCCAATCATCAGCGCTCTTTTTACTGTTTCCTTCTATCAATACAGTACAAACTTTGCCGACTCTGTCTTCGTTTTTTTGTTTGCTGATTTGCTTTTGAAGGGCAATGATTTCCTGAAGGCGGCGTTTTTTAACTTCTTCGGGGATGTCGTCGCTAAATTTTTTGGCTGCCGGCGTTCCAGGTCTTTCAGAGTACATGTACATATAGCTGAAATTGAATTGCGCCCATTCCATGAGCGATAGGGTATCGGCGTGTTCTTCTTCGGTTTCGGTACAGAAACCAGCAATGATATCGCAAGAGATGCCACAATCGGGAAGGATGTTCCGAATCATTTCAATTTTGCCCATATACCATTCGCGGGTGTAATTGCGGCTCATCACTTCTAAAACACGGCTGTTACCGCTTTGTGCGGGCAGGTGGATATAATTGCAAATATTGGGATATTTTGCCATGGTATGTACCACCTTCTCGGTAATATCGCGGGGGTGGCTGGTACTGTAGCGGATGCGCATTTGGGGAGCGGCCAGGGCTACTTTTTCTAATAAACCGGCAAAATCAACGCAAGATTCTTGTTCTTCAGGGGTCAATTTCTTGAATTCCTTTTTAGGTCCACCTCCAAACCATAAGTAACTGTCAACATTTTGACCTAAAAGCGTAATTTCTTTGTACCCTTGATCGCGCAAATCAATCGCTTCTTTTACGATACTTTCAGGATCGCGGCTTCGTTCTCTACCACGTGTAAAGGGCACTACGCAAAAGCTGCACATGTTATCGCAACCGCGCATGATGCTAATGAATGCGGTTATTCCGTTGGAATTCAATCGCACCGGATTTAAATCGCCGTAGGTTTCTTCTCTAGAGAGCAATACGTTTATGGCGCGCGCACCGTCGTCTACTTCTGCCACCAATTTGGGCAGTTCTCGGTAACTATCGGGTCCTGCCACTACGTCTACTAATTTTTCTTCTTCGAGAAGTTTGTCTTTCAAACGTTCGGCCATACAGCCTAGAACTCCAATAATAAGATCAGAATTTTTGCTTTTGGTGGCACGCAGGTGTTTCAGGCGTTCGCGTATGCGTTGTTCGGCATTATCGCGGATGGCACAGGTATTTAAAAATATAACGTCTGCATCGTATTCATCGGTGGCTTGGATAAATCCATGCTCCCCCATAATACTTGCAATAATTTCAGAATCGGAGAAATTCATGGCACAACCATAGCTTTCAATATACAGCTTGCGGGTTTTAATGGCGTCGATTGTTGCGGTATTCATTTAACACACAAAAATAGGGTATATCTTGCTTTTTGGGGGAACTTTCATAAATGGGGGTGTGCTGTGGAAGGATTTTTGTTAATTTGCAGAGATTTATGTTAAAGCGCATTTCGATATTTATAGGTTGTTTGTTCTTTTTGGGAAGCCTTCATTCGCAAAGTCAGAAAACAGATAAGGGTGAGTTTAGTGGAAATTTGTTGCTGAATTACCAAAAATATTTGCGCGACGATCGCATCGGGGCCAACACCCGAGTATACAAGGAGAACACGGCCAGTGTGGATGCATGGTTATTCATGCAATACCGCAGAAATGGGTATAATTTTATCATGCGCTTCGATGGATTCAATAATTCCCCGCTTTTAGATCCCCAGGATGCATATACCGATCACGGTATTGGTTTTTGGCAAGCGAGCAAACAACTGAATAATTTAAATATCACGGTGGGTTCCTTTTACGATCAATTTGGAACAGGTGCCATATTTCGCGCTTACGAACAGCGTCAGTTGGGTATTGACTATTCGATACAAGGCATACGCTTGGTATACGATATCAATCCGAATTGGAGGATTAAAGCATTTTCAGGCAATCAAAAGGGAAATAAGAACAGCGATACCCGATTTGGTTATACGCCTCAGGTAATAAGTGGTATTAATTTAGATGGTACTCTGGGTGTAGGTAGGGATTCTAAATTCGGTACATTGAACGTAGGCGCTTCTGCCGTGAATAGGAATATTGATCGCAATACTATGCAAGAATTGGTGGCTATTTTAGAGACGTACGCTCGAAAAGATCAATTTGCACCTAAGTATAATGTATACGCGTTCAATGGATACTTTAACTATAACGTGGGCAATTTCAATATTGGTGGTGAAGCCAATTTCAAAACACCTGAGGCCATTGTGAATATCGATAATAAGTTGATTTTGAAAGGCGGTAAGGTGTTATACGGAAGCATTGGATGGGGCGATCGGTATTCATTAGGCACACGCACGTTAGCGAATGGAAAAAAGAAAAAAAACACCTTGTCTTTAGGGGTGAATCTTCAAGTAAGACATGTAGATCACTTTCCGTTTAGAACTTCCCCCAGAGAGGGTTTATTGAACGGGTTGATTAGTTATTTACCATCATTAACCAAGCAGAACTCGTACCGTTTGATGGCGCGTTACAACGCACCGGCACAGGATCTAGGGGAGAATGGTATACAGGGTGAGTTCACCGCGAATATTAACAAGGGTACTCGAATAATCTTTAATACGAGTTATGTGCAATCTTTGGCGCATAATGGGGTTATGGACCCTAATAGCCAGGAGATGGTAGCCCAGAAATTATTTCAAGAGTACAACGGTCAAATCGTTCAGAATATTGGGAAGGATAAGTTGAAATTGGGATTGCAACGGGTGTTTTATAATCAGGCGGTTTATGAGCAGGAGCCGGAATATGAAAATGTAGAAACGTTTACACCATATATGGAATGGTTGCATAAAATTGGGAGTGATAAGAGCTTGAGAATTGAGGCGCAGTACCTGAAAACCGACAAAGACCAGGGTAGTTTTGCCAATTTAATGGTGGAGTATTATTTCAATAAGGAATGGTCAATGAGTGTGGGTGATATGATCAATTCGGAGCCTCATCGATACGAGCGGATGAATATTGTAAACGACGTATTGCACTATCCTATGGTATTCGTTAGTTATAATAAAAACAATAGCTTCTATACGTTGTCTTATCTGAAGCAGCAAGAAGGTGTGAACTGTTCTGGGGGTATTTGTCGTATTGAACCTGCTTTCAGCGGGGTGCGTTTTACTGTTAGCAGTAACTTTTAATTGTGGATGTTAGCGGCGTTTGAAGGCAAACCTATTCGGACCTTATGCAGTCTTTGTGTTTTTGGCTAGAACATCTTTTTGCTCTAAATTTAATAGAAGGAATTGATTATAAATCCCAAATGCGGGTGCGACGTTCTTGGGAGTATTTTTTTACGTTCAACCAAAAGGCGGCGACCAGATAAAAAATAATGGGCGAACCTAAGGTAAAGAAGCTCGCGTAAACAAAAGAGAGTCTCACGCTTTTGGCCGAAATATTCATTGCTTCGCCGAGTTGCGTGCAAACTCCGAAGAACGATTTCTCTATGGCGTATTTGATTAAACTCATTTGTAAAGTCAAATATAGGGCTAATAATCCATAAAATGTTTGAAAAGTTATTGTAATTAATTCTACAACTAAATTCATTTCATTGAATTTTGATTTTATAAAATTTACATTTAAGTGTTTTATATACATTATTTTAAGTTTAAATTTCATCAAAATGGGTATATAATGTGAAAATGGTTTTTTGCCACCTATTGGGTATAAACGGTTATGTTTGGATTCAAAATATAAAGGTGCAAATAAGGAAGATTTTATTCATCGGTTTGATTTTAGGGTTCTTAGGGTCATGTGATAAAAAGCAAATCAACGATTACTCTGAAGTAAACTTTGCGGAAGCCAGCGATACGAGCTTGTTGGAAATGGCAAAAGAAGGGATTTCTAACGCCGATTTAAGGAGATTCCGACTGGCCTTATTAAAGAGGAGCGAGCAATTGAGTTCTGGACCTGTTATTGCGATGATTATTCAGGAGTTAGACAAAACGGCCAATGGCGATTCCTACCGGATATGGTCGGCAAATACCATACGCACATCCTATTATTTAGAACATGGAAAACCCGATAGTGCCTTGAATATAGCTAGAAAAGGATTGGCGTTTATTGGCGCGCATGATTCAATCTTAGCATCGGATGTGTATCACGATTTAGGTATGGCGCATATGCAGTTGTCAAATAACAACGACAGTGTTTTGTTCTATTGGAAAAAAGCATATTTGGAACATGAGAAGCGCTCCGATTTTGGAGGAATTACAGTTACCTCGTTTAATCTAGCCTCCTACTATCACAGTTTGGGTTTTTACGAGCTTTCGCGTAAATATTTTGCCCGTTGTATTGAAGTAATGGAACAATTGGGTAAGAAGAGTCCCATGTTAATGAACAATATTATCAGCACCCTTATTTCTAGAGAGAAATATAAAGAGGCAGATCGGTATTGGCAGGAAAATAAAACCCAATTAATAGGCGATACAAGCACCTATATGGGACAGGTTATACTGTTGAATCGTTCGGTGCTTTCGCAGCGCTTGGGTCGTTATCGGGAATCAGATTCATTATTGTCGCTATTCGCGTTAGCGCGGATACAACCCCTGTTAGAATTTGATTATTGTCAGTCGCTCGTTTTACAAGCGCAACAAAAGAAGTCAGATACGTTATCAACCAGAAGTTACGAAAATAAAATTCCGCTTTATGCCTTGAGATTGCTGCATAACAATCCACAAAAGTTTTCCGATTTTATTTCAGGGGCCAATTGGAGGCCTATTCAAGATACAATTGAGGCGCAATACCTCCGATATAAAGCGCAATCGGGTTATGACGTGCGGCATTTATTGGCGGCATCTCGATTTTTAGCAATGAGATATAAGGGGAATCCACAGAAAGCCTTGGGTTATTTTGAGCATGTTTTAGCACATCAAGATTCAGTTTCTTCTATGCTTTTTCATGCCGATCAGTTGAATTTTTCGGAATTAAACGAATACGAGAAGGTAATGGCTGCGCTTCAAATTAATAAAACCTTATTAAGTGCATCAAAGTCTAGAGAATCTGGATACATCATTATTCTAGCATTGATTCTGGTAGTGGCTTTGTTGGTCTTTATAGCCATCAGGCAAAAGTTAATTGTATCAAAAGAACGCTCAAATTGGCTTGAGTTACAGAAAGAACAAGCGGAGGCTTTGGTATTGTCGAATCAACGCTTGTTGGAATATTCGAAAGTAGTCATTGAAAGAAATAACGACATTAAAAGGCGTTTGCAAGGTTTGGATTTAAAAGGGAGATCGGCGGTAGTTCAAGATTTAAAGTCCATCATCAAAGATCTAGATGTACTAAATAAGGTGAATACCAGTGAAAAACCGCAAGTGGCCGATCGATTGATCGACGATAAGAAAGAACAAGAACACCCACACTTGAAGCAGCTTACCAAAGTAGAGCAACGCGTATATGTATTGGCTCAGAGCGATTATAGGCCTAAAGACATTGCCAATATGTTGGGCTATTCGGTACAATACGTAAGGAATATAAAGTCGCGTATCCGCAAAAAACTCGATCTAGACAAGCATTGGGGTGCGGATTGATTTTACTTAAGGGCGCGGTCTTGAAGAAAGGCTTCTAAAAGCAGTTTGCTTTTGGAAGTGAATTTATTGGGACTTTCATACACAATCAAAGGTTCAAATTTGCGATAATCGCAAATCTTTTTCTGAAAATGCACCACGGAGAGATGGGGTTTTGAATGTGCAAAGGCTTGGATGCTCTGAGAATGATTCAAATAAAGCCATGGGGTATTGCGATCTAATTCTTCCATTTGGGGAATGGTTTCGTAAGGGATCAAAATCGAAATAGCTCCTTCTGGGCTCAACCACTCACTTAAATGCAGCAGCAAATCGGTTAATTCATAGTTTTCGGTATGTCGGGCATTGCGTTTGCTGGTTTCTACGGAAGGAAGTTGCTGGCTAAAGAATGGCGGATTGCAAATGAGGGCATCAACCAGACTCTCGGGTTTGAATGTCCACCAATCGGCCTCTTGCACTCGCATATGAGTTTCGGTTTGGTTCAACTGGATATTCTCATTTACGGTTTCAACCGATTCGGGGTGTTTTTCCAATCCTAAGATTTGAGTGTTGGGATATTTCTGATGCATCATGAACATCAATAGTCCGCTGCCACATCCTACATCGAGCAGGGTGTGAGGGTTGTCAAATTGAGTAAGGGCTCCGAAAATACACGCATCGGTAGTAACCGGAAGGCTTACCGTTTCTTGCGTTATGGTAAAATGTTTCAGTTCGAAGGGTCGGCGTTTCTTATTAGACATGGCTTAACCTTTAACAAAATCGATTTGAAAATCAGCGGGATTTTCAAAAATGGTGAATTCATTTTGGTTCATGAGCCATACTTTATTTACCCGGTTTTGGGCAATATGCAAATCGTGGGTGCACACAATAAAAACGGTACCTTTTTGGGTGGCACGTTCTTGTATGCGTGTCCAAAAGTCAATTTTAGAAGGATAATCTAAAAAGGCGGTAGGCTCATCGAGCAGTACAATTTGGGTATTTTGAAATAGGCAACGCGCCAGCATTATTTTTTGTTTTTCGCCATCGCTTAGGTGACTGAAAATGGCATTTGCGAGGTGGCCTACTCCGCAAAAATCAAGTTCGAGGCGGGCTTTTTCTTTTTCCCCCGAGGAAAAAGATTGGAAAAAGTGGGTTTTGGGACTTGCGGTGAGTACGATTTCAAGGGGCGACATGAGTTCGATTTGCGGGGGTGTTGCGAGCATGAGCGCGATGCGTGTTTGTCGCTCGGAAGCAGAACACGCGTGTAAATCGATGTGGTTGCAATGAACGGTTCCGCCGAAGGCAGGCAAAATCCCCATCAGTGTTTTCAGAAATACCGACTTCCCAACGCCATTGGGTCCGGCGAGTAAAATCACGTCACCTGCCGCGGTTTCAAACGAAATATTGCAGTGCAGTGGCTGTGTGATTTTTCCTTGGCGGTAACCGGTGGCGAGGTCTCGAACGTGAAGCGACATTATTGCTACAAAAATGGGATATTTGTGTGAGTATATGCATGTAAAGAAGATTGAAAATTCGATGGAGCTGCAGATGGTGCAAGATTTGGCTCGAAAAATTTGGAATGCCCATTACGTTTCGATCATTGGTCAAGAGCAGGTCAATTATATGTTGGGTCGTATGTATGATTTGGAATCGCTGGAACGCCAATTGGCTTCGGGCGATGTGTTTTATTTATTGTTCGAAGGCCCGCAGCCCTTGGGTTTCGCTTCTATTAAAAAGGAAGCGGACGCCTCTTGGTTTTTGAATAAATTGTATGTGGAAACCAAAGAACACCGGCGGGGATTGGGAGGGTTTTTACTAGAAGCACTGATTGAAAACCACGATATCAAGTTGATGCGATTGCAGGTAAATAGGCAAAATTATAAGGCTATAAATTTCTATTTCAAGCGGGGATTTGTGATTGAGCGGGTGGCGGATTTTGATATCGGCGATGGCTATTTCATGAACGATTTTGTGATGGTGTGGGCTATCTGAAAAGGCTAACAGTACCACTATAGGAATAGGATTTATTAGTTTTTGAGGTTACCATGATGTGATATACATATACCCCATCTTGGCAAGGTTCGTTAAGGAATGTACCATCCCATCCCTTGTTTATATGGTTTGTTTCAAAAAGTTTCTCTCCCCAACGGTTTAAGATTATCATCTTATAGTCGATGTGGTTCTCTATGCAGGGTTGAAAGGTATTATTGATTTCAGGCCCATTGTTATTGGGAGAAAAAACATTGGGTATAAAAACCGTTAAACCACATGCGGTATCGTATAATGTGATTTTATAAATTACCGAATCACATCCCAAGAAATTTTTGAGAGTATCTTGGTAAAATCCAGATTGTGTATACGATTTATTGAGGAAGGTAAAGTCATCGCCGATACATTTGCTAGAGGTGATTTGGGTTTCTGTTTGGCGGTAAATTTTAACAAAGGTATTATAGACAGAATCGCAACCTTTGCGGGTGCTATACCGATGGGTGTATTGGGTATCAAAGTAGATTATATTTCCTGCGTAATCTATGACAGGCTGATCGCATGTAATAAAGGTATCGGATTGTTCAAAAGTGGGGTTGACATTAATGATATCAAAACGAGTAACGCATGTTCCGTCTTCTTGCTGGTAGGAAAAAGTATCGATTCGTGAGCGTGTAAAGGAGTCGCTTTGGCAGTATTCGTAGTAACTCCGCGTTGAAAAGGTATCTTTTACAAACAAACGGATTGAAATGATAGTGTCTTGATGCCAGACATCATAAAAACCTGCTTCTCGGAAGGTTTTGTTATGTAATTGCACAGAATCGCCTTTGCAGATAGTAAAATTTTGTACTTTATGATTGGTAATACACGGCTTTGCAAGTTTAAAATCAGTACCTATACGTAGGGTGCCTAGTGTAGAAGTCAGTTCATTATTTAATAAACTATAATAGGAGAAACTATCGTTTCCGTAGTACAGATAGTAAAACGTTTCACCGGCAATGATATCTCTGACGTTAGATACGGGTAATTTAGATGTAATGGGGTTGATGGTTGCTTGGTTTTTAAAATTCAACTCGTATGCATCACCATTCGCTTTTAGAGCAAGACCAACCCATCCATCGCATTGGCCTGAAATAGCTACTATATTTGTCAGTGCAGCTTCTCTTATGGGTATACCGACGAAGCGGTGCCAAATGAATACGTTGCCGTTTTTATCCAAAGCAAGGGTGCCCCAGGTAGTGGTTTTAATATCCACGATGTCTTTAAGGGTGTTTATTTTGGTGGCTGTAAGTATTGTGTTCGCGCTTCCTATTCCTAAGCCAGCACCTTCGTCAAGCCCAATTACCCAAACTTCACCCTCTTTGGTCAAGAAGTACGCACAATGAACGCCAACGGCGCACCTAACGGCATTTTTGATGCCTTTAACATCTTGAATGATAAATCGTGAAATTGCGTTTGGGTTTGATGGGTCGCTAACATATATAAGAGAATCGCTCACAATTTTGCGTTGGTTATATTCAAATGCATTTAGCAGGCGTGGGTTCTGCGCGTTGCTGCTAATGTAGGCTCTCCCATTTTTTTGAATATACGCTCCAAGAATCCAACCTCCGTCGCAAAATAATACACTATCTAAAATTCCTACAGGACGGCTGTTATGAAAGGATTCCCAAATAAAACCGCTATCGTTATTGTTAATCGCGGTCATGGTGTAACCGGCAGAATGGTATGTGATATTTTTTAAATTATGAACTGGGGTTGGGGAGAAAAACGTACTGTTATTGTCCAGTGTTATCAATTTTGTGGTTTTGTAACGTACACCCCAACCATATAATTCGCCGTTGCAGGTAGTGAAAGCCCCATAAGGTGCGGCGCTTACATTACAAGGCTTGTACCATAATCGGCCGCCGAAACCATCGCCTACGATGCTGTTCTGTCCATGAAGGTTAGCTGTAAGCATAAAAATCATCCCCAAAATAGCCAAACAGTTGAGCTTATTAATAGATAGGAGATTGGTCATTTTACGAGCTTATAGTATAAAATTGATAGGATTGGAAATAAAAAGGTCTGTTTTTACTTAATGAATTGCTTTTCAGATAGTAATTAGACGAATATAATAAAAAAGTGGTTGTCTAAGGTGCCATTTTATCAAATTAATAAGCATTGCTTTATGGCACGGCCAAGGTTTCATACCTTTGCAGGGTGTTAGCACTTAACGATTTTTCTTTTGAATTTGCAGGTAGGTATTTGTATAGAAACGCCCGTTGGCATATCAAACCCAATGAAAAAATAGGTCTGGTTGGATTGAACGGTACCGGTAAATCTACCTTGTTGCGACTTATTTCGGGGGAATATGAATTGCGCGAAGGCGTAATGTCGAAAGCCAATAATTTGAAAATTGGCTTTTTGAATCAGGATTTATTGAGCGTAGAGTATAAAGAGTCTGTGCGCGATGTGGTGCTTTCTGGACGCGAAGATTTGGTAAAACTCGACTTAGATATTCAGCGTTTGTTGAATGAAATCGAAACCGATTACGACGAGCGCCGTTTGAATCAACTCGGAGAAGCTCAAGAACTTTTTGGTCAGCTTG
>CBFHXF010000013.1:2564-43193 GCA_965659745.1 Bacteroidia bacterium | reverse complement strand
CGCCCTTAACCCCAACGCGCACAAAATGTGTACTTGGAGATACCCCGGCATCGTTCATAAGCTCATTGACCTTATAACGTGCCTTGTCGGTAATGCTGATGGCGTTCGGATCTGCTAACATGTTGGTAGATTATTAATGGTGTGACTTTTCTAATTCTAAAGGCTCCAAACCATTCTTTACACGGTAATCGTTGATAGCCGCTTTGATAGCGTCTTCTGCCAAAACCGAACAGTGAATTTTCACAGGAGGTAATGCCAACTCTTCTACGATTTCCATATTGTCAATTTCTAATGCCTGGTCAACCGTTTTGCCTTTCAACCATTCTGTTGCCAACGAAGAAGACGCAATGGCAGAACCGCAACCAAAAGTTTTGAATTTTGCCTCTTCGATTACGCCATTCTCGCCAACTTGTATCTGTAAACGCATTACGTCTCCGCACTCAGGTGCTCCAACCAAACCTGTACCTACTTGAGCACTGCTCTTGTCTAAGGTACCAATGTTTCTCGGATTGGTATAGTGATCGATTACTTTTTCTGAATATGCCATTTTTTTATTGTTAAGTGGGTTTAACTATTATGAAAGCAAAGTTATTTAAAATGTTTCTAAACTACAATTCGTTCGTCGAAAGCTTAATGTTCAGACCATTCGATAGACTTCAAATCGATACCTTCTTTGAACATTTCCCATAGGGGACTCATTTCGCGAAGTTTGTTTACCGCATCGGTTACGCACTTGATAGTGAAGTCAATTTCTTCCTCTGTAGTGAAACGACCTAAGCCAAAACGAATGCTACTGTGAGCCAATTCATCGTCTAAACCCAGATTCTTCAAAACGTAACTTGGCTCCAAAGAAGCAGAGGTACAGGCAGAACCCGACGAAACCGCTACATCTTTAATGCCCATCATCAAACCCTCTCCCTCTACATATTTAAAGGAAATATTGGTAGTATGGGGCAAACGATGTTCCTTATGCCCATTCAAATAAGACTCTTCTAACTGCAATAATGCGTTCTCTAATTTATCGCGTAACACACGCAAACGTGCGCCTTCCGATTCCATTTCTTGCATGGCAATTTCACATGCTTTACCAAAGCCTACAATGCCCGGAACGTTCAAAGTACCACTTCTCATGCCGCGCTCGTGACCACCACCGTCCATCTGAGCGGTAACCTTCACACGAGGATTTTTACGACGCACATACAAGGCTCCAACTCCTTTAGGACCGTACATTTTGTGCGCAGTAAAACTTAATAAATCTATTTGATCCGCGATTACGTCAACCGGAATCTTGCCTACTGCTTGGGTAGCATCTGTATGAAATAAAACACCGTGTTCTTTACAAAGGGCGGCAATTTCACGAATCGGCTGAATTACACCCAACTCGTTATTAGCGTACATTACAGATACCAATACCGTATTGGGTTTGATAGCCGCTTTGATTTGTTCTATGGTTATCAAACCGTCTTCACCAACAGGCAAATAACTCACTTCAGCACCTAACTTTTCAAGGTGCTTACAGGCGTCTAAGACCGCTTTGTGCTCGGTAGATACCGTAATAAAATGATTTCCTTTAGCGGCATACATTTCGTAAACCCCTTTTAAGGCAAGGTTATTACTTTCAGTAGCGCCACTGGTTATGATGATTTCCTTTGAGTTCGCACCAATAATTTTGGCAATTTGCTCTCGGGCATAATCTACAGACTCTTCTGCCTTCCATCCAAAAGCATGACTTTTACTGGCGGCGTTTCCAAAATCTTCCAAGAAGAAAGGAGTCATCGCTTCAAAAACACGCGGATCGCATTTAGTAGTTGAGTTGTTGTCGAGGTAAATAGGTAATTGAATCATATTGCGTAAGTTTTGGGTTTGTGGGTTTAAATTGTGGGTTATTTAGACATTTTCTAAACAACAAAATTAACAAATGCCAAGCACATTGGTTCAACTTTGTACTTAATTTGTAGTCGAAACTCAACAAATTAACGATTTATGCCTAAAAAACTTGAACATATAGGAATTGCGGTAAAAGACTTAGACCAAGCCGAAGCGCTGTTTTCTCAACTATTACAAACCCAGTCGTACAAACGCGAAGAAGTGGCTTCAGAAGGCGTTATTACCTCATTTTTCATGCTTGGCGACGTTAAATTTGAACTTCTTGCTGCCACTAATCCTGAGAGTCCGATAGCCAAATTTATTGAAAAACGCGGTGAAGGAATTCACCACCTGGCTTTCGAATCTGAAAATATCGAGACAGAGTTATCCGAAAGAAAAAATCAAGACATCCAACTCATTCACGATATCCCAAAAGACGGTGCAGACAACAAAAAAATCGCCTTTTTACATCCCAAAAGCACCGGCGGCGTTTTATGGGAGTTGTGCGAAGAAAAAAACAAAGATTAACAGCCTCTACAAAAAGAAGTGAAAACTATCTCCTCGTAACCCCAACCTTAATGTTTCTAAAGGAATAACCTCATGAGGCGCTATATTTCCTAAATTCACATTACTGCCATACAACTGCATGAACCAAACCTGTTGGGCTTTCTGTGGGGCTTCCCAAATGACATCTTGAATGGGGATTTTACGGATAATTTCGGCGACTAAACCCGAACGCACCTCTCCTGAATTTCTGAAAATTCCGACGGTTCCAGATTCTCTCGCCTCACCAATCACCTTCCATGCACCCGCTGCCAACTCGGTTTCCATTTGCTCTATCCACTCGTAAGGTGGAATTATTTTATCTGCATCCTTAGATCCAACCTCACTCAAAACCGTATAATTTTTAGCAAATCGTGCTATTAATTCACACTTTTCATCGTGCGGTAATTCAAGCGAACCGTCGCTGATTTCAATATGCGTAACTCCTGTTTTTTCTAATAATCGCTCAAAATCACCTATCTGATTCCGTACTAAAAACGCCTCAAATAAAGTTCCCCCAAAATAAACGGGAATACCGGCGTCTTTGTATAATTGAAGCTTTTCGTCTAAGCGTGGGGTCAAAATTCCCGTACCAAACCCCAATTTAACGATATCTGTATAAGCGGCCCCTACTTCCAAAAAATCTTCAACTTCCCGCAAGGCAAGACCCTTATCCATCACCATACTTAACCCATTATTTCGGGGTTTCTGGCTGCGTTCGGGCATATTTTTTAATCCAAAATACAAATCGCTCATCCTCATTAATTTCCTTGTGTAAACTTCCCAATAAGGGTCAAAATCTTTACCGAATTTTTCAACTCAGGGGCAAACGTAAACATGCCCATATACTCCGAAGAATCAAACTCCAATGCCTTTTCCAGCACCATCAGTCCCATGTCTTTATTGCCGGTTAAATAAAACAAAGCCGCCAAACGATACAACAATTGGATGCTCTGAGGATTGTTTTCCAAACCCGTTTCTGTTATGTCTAATGCATCGCCCGATTCGCCACTTTCATGCAATGCCACGCCCCAATCCAACCATAATTCCGGTTCGAATGGAAAAGCTTCACTCAAATCTTCATATAAACGCTTCCATTTCTCGGTTTGCGAAGTGCCAAAATACGCACTCGCCAATACAATACCATAGTCCGATTCCGAAGGATCCAGCTGATACGCTTTCTCTAGGTAAGGCAACGCCACCTGATATTGCTCCTCGTGATGATAGGTCAATCCCAAACTATACCAACATTCCGCATCCTGCGGGAATCGCTTCAAAATACCTTTGTAAACTTCACGCGCTTTGGCCGACAATCCTACTTCATGCAAACTCCAGGCATACAAGCCGTCTATGGCCTCTAAAGACTTTTGAGGGAATTTTTTAACCAATTCCTCATAATCCGAAACCACACTTTCGTAGATTTCATTCTCGTATTTAGATTCTACGAGACCTATCCATGCATCAGCAAAATTATCGTTTATCGTAACGGCATAATCAAAAGCCTTAATGGCTTCTTCAAATTCATCCAAACCATGGTAAGCCAAACCCAATAAATACCAAGCCTCCGCCATGTACGGATCTTTATCAATTTGAGCCTCTACCGCCGGTATCAACATCCGGATAATATGATTCTCCTCCGTTCTATTGATATATTTCTCTAAAACAGGAATAATCTCAGCATCGTATTCCAACGCCTTTCTGGAAATAGGCTCCGCCAAATCATACTGCTCGAAATGCAATACCATATCCAAAAAATCCTCATACAAGGCCTCGTCATCACCCGCCATCTCCAATGCCTGATTCACAAAATCGAAAGCCAACTTGCGCGCGCCCTCATGCCCATGCAATACCCCACGCATCAACACCAAACTCGGATCCATAGGATTGTAACTCAGCGCTTGATCGATATATTTATGGGCTTTTTTGTACTTATTCTCGTGCATCAACCACTCTACCATGTGTAGGGTGAAAACCGGTATGTATGGAAACGTTTGTATGCCCAATTCAATAACTGATTTGGCATAATGATCTAACTGAAAAGGATTTCCCTTTCCACTAGGATTGGTATAATATCTGAACAATTCTATCAGCTCACGAGCTGAAAATTGGTCGCGTTTCTTCGATTCAAAATCGCTCGCTAAAGCATCCACATCTCCTTGGAAGCCATCGAACGACTCATCAAAGTCGTCATCGTCGTAGTCTGAAGGGAAAAACCGCATGAGCCAAAATTACAAATCCAAAAGTGCTAACAAAAGTCGAAAACGCTAACTTTTCCAAAAGTTAACCACAAAATCGACCTATTTCAGGCGATTTACAAACTGCATAATACCCTCTTTGTCCATATATCCCAAAGCGCGGTCTACAACCTGTCCGCCTTTGAAAAATATCAAGGTAGGATACCCTTCCAAGTTATAACGCTGAGAAATATCCATATACGCCTCCGCATCTACTTGCAATACATTTATATCGGCATTCTCTGCTTTAACTTCCTTAACAAAAGGATCCATGCGCTTGCACGGACCGCACCAGGTAGTGTAAAAATCAACTACCGTTAATTTATTTTCCGCAATGGTCGCGTCAAAATACTGTGACATAGATTGCACCGGTTCGGTTTCGCTGACCATTCCTGTCGCTTCTTCCGAATCCGTTTGGGTAGCCTCAGCGCCCACACCCGCATTTTCTGATTCTGTTGATGTGCCATTACACGCCCCTAAAAACAAGGTGGTTCCAAGCACCATCCACATAAAGGTAGATTTGAGGTTTAAAAAACTGCGTTTCATTATGCAAATCTACTTAATCCAAAATTAAATACCTTTGTCGTGTGTCGGACAAAAACATCCAACTATCGGTAGTAGTTCCTCTTTTTAACGAGGAAGACAACGTAAATGCACTTTTTGATCGCATTCATAAGGTTTTGGGGGAAATGGACCTCACAACCGAACTCATTTTTGTAAACGACGGCAGCAAAGACAAAACACTCGCCAAAGTTTTCATTATTGCTCAACAACACAAATGGGTGAAATACATCGATTTCTCCCGTAACTTCGGACATCAACTGGCTATTTTCGCCGGCATTGAGCGCGCCAACGGACAATATATCGTAGTCATGGACGGCGACGGTCAAGATCCACCCGAATGCATCCCCGAGCTCTACGAAAAAGCCCTCAGCGGCTATGAAGTGGTCTACGCCAAACGCCGCAAACGCAAAGGCGAAAATTTCATGAAAAAGTTCACCGCCAAAGTATTCTACCGCATTTTAGCCCGCATTACCCAAATAGAAATACCCGTAGATACCGGCGATTTCCGAATCATACATCGTAAAATTCGCGACATCCTCGTTACCATGCCCGAACAGCATAAATACATACGCGGACAAATCTCTTGGATTGGTTTCAACCAAACGTTCATTGAATACGACCGCGACGAACGCATGCACGGCGAAACCAAATTCACTTACAAAAAAATGATGCGCTTCGCCCTCGACGGCATCAGCAGCTTCTCTACGTGGCCCCTAAAAGTTGCCACCATTACGGGGTTCGTGGTTTCCGGAGCATCTTTCCTGCTCATCCTTTACTCGCTATATCAGAAGTTTTTTGGTTATACCGAGCGCGGATGGACTTCTATGCAAATCAGTATTTTATTTCTTGGGGGAATCCAACTAATCGGTATTGGCATATTGGGCGAATACCTTGGCCGTGTGAGTGATAACGTAAAAAACCGCCCCCATTATATCATTAGAAATACCAACCTTGATGAATAAAAGAAGAGAACATCTCATTTTCTTCACCCTTGCATTTGGCTTATTCGCCTACTTCGGACTTGTTGAATACTTAGAATACGGCCCATTCGGTATGCACCAAGGTGCCCAAGCCGATCGTGCCAGTATTGCTTTCAACTATGCCCGTGAATCCATGAATTTTCTCGAACCACGCGTCATGGAAAATCGCAGCATGCACGGCATCACCGGCATGGAATTTCCCATAGTTGCCTATGCCACGGCCCTGCTTTATAAAATATTTGACTACAATCCCTTTTTCTATCGGTTGATCGAAGCCCTTTTGTTCCTTGCCGGACAATATGCGGCATGGAAAATTGCCGGTTTTTTCATCACCAAATTAACGCACCGAATTTTATTTCATATCCTTTGGATTTCTTCTCCTATCTTGATTTTTTACAGTAATAATTTCCTACCAGAAGTACCGGCCCTATCGCTTTCCCTTCTCGCCTGGTATCAATTTTTCCGATATTACTACGGTATCGAACCCCGCAAATCTTTGCTCGGATTTACCCTGTTTAGCAGTTTAGCCGCTTTAATCAAAATAACCTATTTAATCCCCATAATTGCACTGTTTTTGCTCGTTTTAATGCAAAAACGACTCAAAATTGCCGAATTCCCCCAAAAAAGACGATTTATCGTTCACTTGCTTATTCCTATTTTAGTCGTTCCTGTCTGGTACGGTTATGCGCGTTTTTTAACCGAATTAACCTACAACCTACATTTCCTTCAACAAATAAATCCCCCCGAAAGCATCGCCGAATTTGTAGAAAATTCCCGCTACGCTTTGAACACCTGGATCGATGGGATATATCCACGAGAATTCATCATTTTGCTTTTGTTAGTTTGGGTCTACACCCTGCAAAGACAATTCCGAAACTTAGACATACTCGGATGGATTTCCGTAGGTCTATTTTTTGGATTTTTGTCCATTTTCGTGTTGTTCAATCGACAATTCAGATACCACGATTACTACTTCGTTGCCGCCATTCCCTTTTTATTTTTCACGATGCTGTATATCTATAAACAACATCTAGAACAACGCATGATTTTCAGCGGTGTGGTAGGCATCATCACCTTAGTAGGTTTGTTTATTTCTCCTATTGTGCATGCCCGACACACCAAAAAACAGGTGATTGCTACCTATACCAAGGGCGATTATTACTGCCAAAATGTGGTAACGAATATCGAAGACATGGAAGTCACCCGGGCATTCATCAATCGAGAAATGGGCTCCGGCGAATTGATAGTGGCCTTTGACCCAAGTCCCAACACATTGCTTTACTATTTAGAACGCCAAGGCATCCGTTTAGCCCCTGATTTTGAGGAAATTTTAAGCGTTGGCATCATACAAGCTAAGCTTGATGAGAAAAGTCTCGCCCAACCCTATATCATCATAAATCAATATTTCGAGATCCCTCAAGACCATTACATCCATACTTTAATTGAAGAAAAGCCCGTATTCCAAACCGGCGAAATCTGGATCTTCAAACTCAAAAAAGAACGGTTCAATTTCACAAAATAAACCTATAGGTTGATTTAAAGAGCAAAATCTATCAACGTAAATTCTGAAAATCTCGTTTTGGAACCGCCTTCAACGTATAAAACGCCCAAGATTTAAGTGCCAAACGGATAGTACACCTGAATGCCTATTCCACCACCGTGAAATTCACTAGGCACTAAAAACGATTCGATACCCCGCAGATATACCGACCACATCAAGGTTTCTCCACCAAACGTTCCGGCATTAAAACTTACCGAACTGTTCACATCGAAGGTATCAAACCCACCGAAAGACACCCCATGGTTCAAATTAACATTACCAAAAGCACGCCATCTTATTTCCGCTGAAATACGCGGCGTATAGCCCACCATATGGATATAGTTAATGCCTAATCCATAACCATTGATTTTAGAAACCAATATGTATTTATTATAATTGATGCTTGCCATAAACGGCGACAAAACCGTACCCCGTTGTACGCCTTCTTCTATATTCAAACGGGCTTCAACCGTATCGCGCTGCCGATCGAACCAATTACTTACCTTTATATCCGTGCCTGTAAGTCCTACCGACTGTACGTTTACATCATTTACTGCAAATTCATCGCCCGGTTTGATATTAGCACCTTCCCAGTCAAAGCCCCGTGATTGTCGCTGTACCCCATTCACCGATAACACCCCTAAATCCGAAACCGAAACACTTAAATATCCGCGATTTACCGAACGAAAGGCGCTAAAACCCATCTGAAAACCAACGCCCGTACCCCAGAAGTCATAGCCTGTTTGTTGGCTATAAAAATTTCCCCCGAGAATAATAGAATCGGCATTAATATCGGTTTCTAAGAACAAATTACTTGTTTCCGCCCTCTGAAAATCTAACACTTGCGACAATTTCACGTTGGTAGAAAATTTCCAACCGCTCGCCTCCCAAGGCAACTTGATATCAAACTCTACATACCGCTGCCGAAGCTGTAAAAAATGGTTGGTCCCCAACTCCTTCCGCTGTCCTAAATAGGGAGTATTTCCCCTAAAAACAATGCCAAATGCGTCTTTAGTGAACGAAATACCTCCCAAACTCATCGTACCAACCGTAATTTGCTTCAATGCCAATTGATCGTTCGATTCGGTTAAACCCGGAATAGGATATACCGAAACGGACATATCTTGAAGGTAGCCCATACGATTTTGAGTGAGTAACTTCGACTCGTACTTTTTCATTTCATCGGGACTGATATAACCGCCTGTCAAAAACTTTGATGCCATGGCCAATGGCACCGTATTGGAACCAGATGTAGCCCAGAAACTGGCTACTGGACGGAACGACTTAACTGTTGTTATTGAATTCGCTTGATGGCGCATCGTTAGCTCTGAGACTACGCTACTAGTCGTATCTGAAGCATAAGTAGAGACACTTATGAATCCCAATCCAAGCAAAAAACCAAATTTATTAATCATTGCGCATCTCATATTCAAATTGCACTTTTGCCCTCATATCGAGCTTGCTGTTCCCATAAATTTTCTGCATTTGTCCCGTACCTTTCACCTTCATTACGATACCTATATATTGCGTTTTTACCAAAGCGCCGACTTTCTCACGCGGCAATTTAATGCGCAAAGGCGTTTCTGAAGGCTGCACCACAAAGCCATTGGCATCGTAATTGCCTCTAGCCACACCCCCATCGGGCGAAATATCAAAATATCCCAAAGAATTAAAGTTTTTGTCAAACAATTGAAAATCTAAATCAAAATCTAAGGGGAAATAATTCGTCATATCTAAGAATAAAGTGGCACTTTTCACCCTCGTCATATCGCCAAGCTCGGCAAAATTCACCGCTTGGGTATCGCGCAGCGTTAATCCCCCAAAAGCGAAAGAAATAGGCACATCCAGGCGCATAATTACATCCATTCGGGAGTTGTCGAACACGAAATCTTGGTAATTATTAATATTTCCACCTGGTGAAACTTCGGTCTCTAAATCATACTCTAACTTTTGCGGCAATACTTCCAAAAACTCCTTAATATTAGAGTTTGAAGTGCCTAAAGAAAATGAAGTTTCCGTGTAAGCATCCCGCTTAAACTCCGGTTTTCCAACCAAAACATAATCTTTCAAGGGATCCGCATCTAGAATTTGCGACCTTCCATTGAAAATATTCTGACCCTTCAAATGGTGCAGTTTCAAGCGACCTTCCGCCCCTATGCTATTGCGGAAAATAAAATCCAATTTCACATCCTTGAAAGTCAAATCGCCATCCAATCCCTTGAATAAATCAAAATTGGTAGTATCCAATCCGGTTCTGTTTAAGGTATTTCCTAAATAGCCAATGGCATACTCCGGCTTCATGCCTTCCAATCGATATTCCAAACGAATACTGTCACTCAACCCAACCGCAAGCTTCCTTCCGCTGCTGTCTAGCGTTACCCTCAAAATCTGATGAAACGTATTAACCGTATCGGTTACATCCGGATTTTTACCTCTAAAATCGAGTGTATATCCCGTCATATCATAAATCTGTTCGGTTGTGGCTACCCCCACGCCTGCAGGTCCAGGTAACGATAATTCTTGATAAAATGCCTTTCCATCTTTCGTGGTGCCCGGGAGAGACAACAACATACTCATGTCTTCCTGAATGGTACTTACTACCTTAATGCGCAAGCGACCGCTTCTTACTTTAAAGTACTTTATTTCAGCTCCATTCATATCGAGGGTCAATCCCTCGTCTTGATCAATCACATCTTGAGTAGGAAACGCAGCCACCGCATAGCTGGGCCTCAAATTCCGAACGCCAAGAGTTACCGTAAGTCCCTTATCCGCCTCAATCAATACCGGTCCACCGCTCGCTTCTGTTTCCAAACGCTTTATAGAACCTTTCAGGTTTTTAGTAACAGTTTTGCCTGCCAAATCAATCGTTTTAACCGCCTTTCCTCCGCCTTTAGGAATATTTCTAAAGGAATCGGATGCCACCAACGTGTTGTCGTTCGAATTTCTCAATTCGAAAACAATCAAATTAATGTTAACCGGCAAATCATTGGTAATACTTATATCCAAATACCCGGTATCTAAAGTAGCAGTTTCAAAAAAATCAGAAGCATCGATATCGGTAGGTTCCAAATCAGATTGCTCCTGAGCGGGAATATCTGCCTTTTGACCATTAAGTAAATTAAACAGCGGATTTATCTGACCTAAAGTAACCGTATTGTTAATCTCTTGATCGTTCAAGCGCAGCTTTCTCAGATTGAAAGAAGCATCTATACCGGTATCGCTCACCTGTAAATCGTTGATTCGGTAAGAATACAACAGATTTTCATATTCCAAACGATACCCCGTATCGGATACCCCATATTTCAAATACTTGGTGTCTATATCATTCAAAGAAAAACTAGAATGAAACAGAGGAACCGTTTGGTCTACATCCCAAGAAACCGGATTTCTTTTACAGGAAGAAACCAATAAGAACAAACCTAAAACATAGGCAGAACTCCTGCGCATCACTAATTCAATCATACAGTTCCGAAAAATACAACTTTTTAAACGTTTATCAGGCAAAACCCGAATATTTTGACATAATCAAAAACGGATTACATACTCTGGAAAAACAAGGTCAACGCTTTGAAACCAAAAATCAATACCGACCAAAACACTACCGATAGCGATTGAATTCTAAATACCCGATACGGATTGGATTCAAATGTATTGGCAAACAAACAACCCACAGGAATGCTTAAAATCAAGGGCGTTAAAAATGCCACTAACCACAATCCCCCTTTGGCTCTTAATTTGACTAAAAACCTGTTTTTACGGGAAAAAACCTTTCCTTTTTTACCTTTACTGATATAAGTAGCCCAAAGCGATTGCAATTTATTCCCCCCAAAAATCCAGATAAAACACCCACTCATGCCCCCAATTATGCACCAAAACATCCCTTCCAAAGGAGAAAGAAATGCCAAAGCCATCCCCGTGCCTACCAAAAATTTGGATGAAGACCACAAAAAAATGGAAATACGCAGGAGCCAAGACGACATGCACCAAAGGTAACGACCCACAGCCCACTTTCCCATTCAATTCATCAAAAATTCCATTCGGCTGTCGTTTTTTATGCGCATTTTTGTACCCGCTTGCACAACCGCAAAATCCATAAAGCCCTTTTTGGGTGGGTCTTAGGCCTACTGTTTACTCTTATAATTCCCTTGCAGGCCCAAACGCTTCCAATGGGAGGATTTTCGGGTTTATCCATACCCAGTGGACTCAATAATAGCGATTCCACCCAACGCGATACTACCGAAAAACGAGCCCCTAAACCCAGACTATTTCCCAAAAAAATCAATGCCCAACTGCATTGGCAACATGCCGATACCTTGCGCTTTACAGACTCCCAATTGCTCCTGAATCACCGGTACACCCCTTATCAACGCAGCGCCCAACCCATTATTGACTTAGGAACTCCCGGATCTCCGCAATACCAAGCCACACACACGCGCTTCAAAGGTGGTTTTGCGCTGGGATTGCCCCTCGGCGATGCCTTCTTAATCAATCCCAACAATTTCGAATTCCATGAAGTTGGACAACCCTATACCCGCTTTCAATACTCACAAGGTGCTGGATCTTACACCGGTTTAGAGGCCCTGCATACCCAAAATTTCTCCCCTACTTGGAACGTTACCGTAAATTACCGATCGGTATTAAATGAAGATATGTACACGGGTTCCACCCAAGACAATCTGATGCGGAATATCGGGCTCGGAAGTCATTTTATATCGCAAAACGGCCGCTACGAACAGCAAATTATCTTATCTTGGAATCGAAACCGGAGATTGGAAAACGGCGGATTCCTTAACGACACCCTCTTCTACGGAACCACTCAAAACCAATCCGAAACGCCCATCATTCGTAGCTTCGGCATTTACGTTCCCACCCTTAATAACGCCGAATCTTTCCTCTCCAATACCCACCACCAAATCAAACAACGCTACTTCACTAGCCCACGCAAACGCGCCTACATATGGCAATCTCTCGATTACTACAACGACCGCTTCACCTACTCAGATAAAAGTCGAGATACCACTTATTACGGCCCTAACTTCAACTTCTCAAATTCTGAAACAAACGACAGTACTTCGCTAAAATATGGCACCCAACAGTTGGGATGGGGACTGCGCGATACCCAATCCATAGGGATCTTCGCACTAGAAATCGGCTACCGCTTTCAACACGCACATCTGCACTCGCAAATTTCCGATAGCCTTGTACAATCGCTCTGGGAAACCTCTCATGGGTACCAAATTAACGCCCAATGGATCCGCCCCAAACAGCGCGTTCAATTGCATTTCCAACAACAGGCCACCGGCTATCTCAAAAACAACCATCAACTAACGTTAAATGCCCAGCACCGCCTTCACGACTCAAGCTACTTCGAAATCCAACTTCTAAACGAACAACAATCACCCAGCCTATTCCAAACCCATTTTGTAAATAATCACTTCGATTTTCGGGGGAAATTAAACGCCGATCACAGAATTATTCAAAATGAAATCAGCGGCCGCTATGCTTACCGCAGCCAAAAAATAGACTTTTTCGCGGGACTGCAAATCGGACAAATGCAAGGAGATGTGCGCGCCATCGCCACAGCCCAACCACAAATATTACAAGATTATCAATACGTTCAAACCACCTTTGATTTCCGATATAATACCTCCCAACATTGGATGTTTGCAAGCTCGTTTCACGTGCAACAAAACAACGCCATCGAATGGAAAAACCTCGGATTGCCTCAATTATTTACCCGTTTGGGTATTAGCTACCAAAACAACGCATTTGCCAAAGCCTTAATTTATCGCGTAGGATTTGATGCTTCTTACGCCTCTGCCTATCTCGCACCCGTTTATCGCGCCGATAACCGCCAATTTTATGCCAATTCCAACAATATTCAATTAGGAAACTATCCTTTACTTGACGTGTACCTAAGCGGTCGTATTAAAACGGTAGATTTCTTCTTAAAGTACGAACACCTCAACCATTGGTGGGTGCTTCCATTCGCCAATTCGCGTTACGAAAACACCCTCAATTATCCCATACAACCCGATAGATTCCGCTTCGGATTTATTTGGCATTTCTGGAATTAATGCGCTTCTAACCAATTCGCACCGGTTCCAGATTCTACCAAAACAGGCACATCCAATACCATGGCAGCTTCCATGATTTCCTTCACTTTGGCCTGAACCACCTCTAATTCATTCTTAGGCACATCGAATAACAATTCATCATGTACCTGTAAAATCATACGGGTTTCTAAATCAGAACCGTTCAACCAATCGGCAATGCGAATCATGGCAATTTTTATCATATCCGCGGCACTTCCCTGAATAGGCGCATTAATCGCATTTCGCTCTGCAAAACCGCGAATATTTGCATTTTGGCTGTTGATGTCACGTAAATTTCGGCGTCGACCCGAAATCGTTTCTACATAGCCGTTTTCACGGGCAAACGCTATAGTATCGTCCATATAACGCTTAATTCCCGGAAATTGAGCAAAGTAATTATCGATAATTTCTTTGGCTTCAAATCGAGGAATTTGAACGCGCTGACTCAATCCAAAGGCCGAAATACCATAAATGATACCAAAATTCACCGTTTTAGCTTTCCGGCGCATGTCTTTATCAACTTCCTCGATGGGCACTCCCCAAACTTTCGAAGCAGTGGCCGTATGAATATCGATACCCTGTTTAAAGGCCTCTATCATACCCGGATCCTTTGAAATATGGGCAATAATACGTAATTCAATCTGCGAATAATCCGAACTCATCAAAACCCGATCTGACGAGGAAGGAACAAAGGCTTTACGGATTTCACGACCTAAATCGGTCCTTATAGGAATATTCTGCAAGTTCGGATTTTGAGAACTCAACCTTCCTGTGGCCGCAACCGCTTGGTTAAAGCTCGTATGCACCCTACCGGTTTTGCTATTTACCATTTCCGGCAAGGCATCTACATAAGTGCTCTTCAATTTTTGAAGCGTGCGAAATTGTAAAATATGGTCTACACAAGGGTGCTTTCCCTGTAAGGATTGCAACGTTTCTTCATCGGTTTGATACTGTCCGGTTTTTGTCTTTTTAGGCTTATCGCTCAACTTCAAATGTTCAAATAATACCTTTCCCACTTGTTGAGGAGACGCAATATTGAATTGCATACCGGCCGATTCAAAAATGCTGTTTTGTTCAGCCAAAACTTGCTCTTGTAAATCTTTACTATAGGCATTCAAGAAATCCACATCTACACAAACCCCCTCACGTTCCATATCACTAAGTACCGAAACAAGGGGCACTTCTATGTTTTCGAAAACCGACATTAAAGATTTTTCCTCTAATTCCTGCTTCAAGATGCTATACAATTGAAACGTCACATCCGTATCTTCCGCTGCATATTCCGCCGCTTGTTCAATCGGTACATCACGCATAGAACCTTGCTTCTTTCCTTTTTCACCTATCAATTTCTCAATAGGAATAGGCGAATACTGCAAATATTGCTCACACAACAACTTCATATTATGGCGTTGATCGGGCTCTATCAAATAATGCGCCAACATGGTATCAAAAAACGGACCCGCTATTTGCAAGCCGTACTTTTGCAAAATTCCTAAATCAAATTTTAGGTTTTGCGCAATTTTCAAATTTGCACCCGCAAACAACGGCTGCAAAAATGCCACCTGTTTGCAGGCTTCTTCAAAATTCGCCGCTATGGGTATGTACACCCCTTGATGCGCCTCCCACGTAAGAGAAACACCCACCAATTCGGCCTCAAACAAATCTAAGGCCGTAGTTTCAGTATCAAAACAAAAGGCTTCTGCTTGTAATGCTGTAGCTACCACCTCCTTTAATTCGGCCTCGTTCGCAACTGTTTTATAGGCATGGGGCACCTCATCGATAGTCTTATATACCGGCACTTCTTCTTCTACAATTTCTTCAGAAGCTACGGCAGTACCAAATAAATCCGTCTGACCAGAAGCCGATACAGCCGGAACAGCCGCGGCTGGAGCAGAGCCCGCACCAAAAACACGATTGGTCAATGTTCTAAATTCCAATTCTTGAAAAACCGCTTTCAAACGATCGGCATCCGGCTCTTTGCGAATCAAAGATTCAATTTCTACATTAATCGGAACTACTGTATCAATGGTGGCCAAACGCTTACTCACACGGGCCTGTTCTGCAAACTCTTCAAACCTTTCCTTCATCTTGCCTTTCAACTCATGTGTATGTGCCAAAACACCTTCAATAGAATCGTAATCTTGTATGAGTTTTTTAGCAGTTTTCTCCCCTACCCCAGGTACTCCCGGTATATTATCTGCCGCATCGCCCCACAAACCTAAAATATCAATTACCTGATCTACCCGTTGTATTTCCCATTTATTAAGAATTTCATTCACGCCCAAAATCTCATCTGGATTACCCATTCTACCCGGCTTATAGATATGAACATTCTCTTTTACCAACTGCCCAAAATCCTTATCGGGCGTCATCATGAATACTTCCATATCTTGCGCCTGCCACGCCAGCGTACCAATGATATCGTCGGCTTCATAACCGTCTAAAGTCAATACCGGAATCTGAAACCCGTTTAAAATCTCAAAGATATAAGGAATACTTTTACGTAAATCTTCGGGCATCGGCTCTCGATGCGCTTTGTACGCTTCAAATTCAATATGCCGCTGCGTTGGCTTATCCGTATCAAAAACAACGGCAATATGCGTAGGCTTCTGTTTATTAAGGATATCTAAAAGGGTATTGGTAAACCCAAACATCGCACTGGCATTCAAGCCTTTGCTGGTAATTCTTGGATTTTTTGCAAAAGCGAAAAAGGCCCTGTAAATCAAGGCCATTCCATCGAGTAAATATAATTTATTGCCGCTCATTTTATGAGCAGCAAGTTACTAAAAATCGCGGCTAGGAAACGAATTTAATCCTCTTTTTTCTTGAAGCCCAAAGAGATTCCATTGATACAATATCGCAATCCTGTAGGTTGGTCATACCCGTCGTTGAAAACATGTCCTAAATGCCCCCCACAAGCGGCACAAACCACCTCTGTACGAATCATTCCATGACTTTTATCTACAATTTCTTTTATCGCCTTTTTGTCAATCGACTGGTAAAAACTAGGCCATCCACAGCCTGCATCGAACTTAGTCTTCGACTCAAAAAGCTCGGCACCACACCCCTTACATACATAAATTCCCGAATCCCAAGTGGTCTCAAATTCACTGCTGTAGGGACGCTCTGTACCTTTTTCGCGCAATACCCGATAGGCATCAGGACCTAAAGCGGCACGCCATTCTTCTTCCGTTTTAACTACTGAAAACATATTTTGCTTGCTTTTGATAGATGTATTTTTTGTTTCTGGGGAAACCTCAGAACGGCTTTCCACCCCCGTTACCGTTTGTGAACACGATGTAGATACCCAACTCATCACACAAACTAAAATTCCCCAAGAAAAAGTCCGTAATTGAACCGATGGTATTAGTATATGCTTCACACCCTAAATAACCTAAAATAAGCGATTTTGTTTTACGCACTAACGAAAACTGTATGCAATTATGCCCAATACAAAGGCATAAAATAACAAGCGCGATAAAACCGAAGGCCTCTCCATTTGAAAGAGATTAGCCGTATACACCGATAAGGGAATGCTTAAAAAAACAAAATACTCCCTATAATAAGCATACTTCAATACATAGATCAATAGGATGAATATAGCAATAAAGCCCATGGCTAAGCGACTTCTGCGCGCATCTACATTGTATCGATAATAGTTTCCAAAAACTTTAAATACCCCAAAAATCGCTACTAATAACAAATTAGCAACTACTATCCAATCTAAACCCGGAACCATAAAACCATCCCAATCTGCCCTGCGGATATTCATATTCCAAAGTTGCAAAGTCGATTTAAAATTCAAATCCGTAGACGCCAAATATCCAATACTTGAAATTAAATAATACGGAATTAAAATCCCAAATACAATCACAAAAACCTCACCGGCTTCGGTTGCTTTGAACATGAGTACAATCACCAATAAGAAAACCATCGACCAAAAAAGTTCCGGAACACTCAATGCCGATAATCCCATAAAAAGCGATGCCACAAATAAATCCAATCGTTTGTATTGACCCTTTAAATAGCGATATAAAAACCAAAGCCCTGTAAGAAAGAACACACCCCCAATAATTACATAGCTGAGTAATAAATTTCCCCCGAAAAGAGAAGTAAGGAGGCCGTAAAAAAACAAAATGCTATAACCAGGGCGATCAATTACGTTGTACTCCGAAATCAACTGACCCAATAGGAGACCTTGAAAAACGATCAGTGCAGAAGACATCCAAAAGGAGATCCACCGATATGCATTGATGTTTTCAATAAAATAACGAAATATTCCGCGCTGTTCTGCTACATATTCTGCTGGAATTTGAAATTGAAATAATAGCAATCGAATCATAAGCACCCCTAAAACCAAGGTGAATAATTGCGTTATTCGGTTATCGTAAATGAATTTAATCACGGTTTTTCACTTGCATCCAAAACCATTGTTTATCGCGTAACAACGGGAGTGTAAAAGTACAATATTCCGATTCTAAACCGTCGAAAGGAACCACAACATTGTAAAAATTATCGGAATTTAACAGAAGGTGTTCTTCTATTTCCGCATCTGGTCTGATGATAACTTCTTTAATTTCATTGTTTTTGGAAATATCGTCGTTGTAAACCAAGTGCAACCCATTTTCACACACAAACGAGCCAAACCCTAACAAATAAGCCGTGGCTGGGGCCGCAGTTTGCTCCTTGTTTATTCTTAGTGCGGTATCGCAAAAACCAGCAGAATCTAATATCAGCACACCTATCTCATTATAATTATACAAAACCTTTGTTGCGGTTTGTGGAATCCCATTTATATAAAACGTTTCCAATTGTTTGAGTTCGATATACCGCTCTAGCAAAACCAGAGCACCACCATCCCGGCGGGGTATTACGCGTCTCAAGACGTAATTCATAGGATTTTTACGCTTTTTAGCCTTGATTTCACCGTCTAAAACACGGGCTTGCATGTCTGTAAATTCCGGATCCATTTGTTGAAAACCCGTTTCTTCGTCTTTTATTTGAATCCAACTATAGCCCGTACTTTCTTTCAAACCGTCTCCAACCAAGGCTACCAACAACCATCTTTTAAGATGATCGTCGTACACAATTTCCGTTGACTGCACCTGTCCGGTCAACATCCATTCTCTGAAGCCCCCTTCTCTTTTACTTCCCCTAAAGAAATAAAGTTGTTGTTCTTTTCGGCTATTTACAAATACGGATCGGGGCTTTAACATGCGCACAATCGCCAGTATATCCCCATTCGAACTGACTGCAAAGTTGCTAATGGCGGTATATGCCAATCTTTCATTTAATGTGTCTGAATAGGTACTCAAAAGGGAGCCATCTTTGTGGCGCACTTGAGCCCAGAAGGCCGTTTTACTTTCGCCAATATCCTGTAACAACGCCATCGCCCATTGCGAACCTCTTTTGGAACGAGAAAATTTAATATCCTCGGGTATCCATGAATTTACCGGCAAATGTCCTAAAAACTCTGAAACCACCTCGCCACTTAGGTTGACGTCGGTTTTATTCAAATACAACCTTAGATTCTCGCGTCGTTTTCTCACCACACTTACCCAACATATCTGAGAATCAACCAAAAAAACATCCAAAATGAAGGCTCTCTTGGGAAGACTGAATACACGGTCGTCTTGGAATCCCAAATCGCGATCGTATTTTTCGATACTAAATCCCCCAGCAAAATAATCGTTGGTGTAATTTACGGTAAAAACACCGTATTCGTTTTCTCCAATTACGGTATGATAAAAATGCTTCTGTTGGGTGAGTTGGGGCTTATTCGATAACGTGTAAAACTGGGCTTGGATATCGGCACTGCCAAACAAAAAACAGATCCAAATTAAGAGATATCCTTTTTTCACGGTATTCAAAATTCATACTTCATACCCATAACGCCAAATAAGTGGTAATTTTGAAAATAAAAACATTGCATTCTACCCATAAAAAAACCGAAAAAGCCGTAATCATTGGCGTACAATTACAAGGTCAGGCCATTCACATTGATGAATACCTCGACGAATTGGAACAACTGGCCCGCACCTCTGGAGCCGAACCCAAGAAAAGATTTATTCAAAATCTAGATCATCCCAATCCTAAAACGTATGTGGGTACCGGCAAAATTGCCGATATCGCCGAATATTGCAAAGCCAATGAAATTGACGTGGCCCTTTTCGACGACGAACTCAGTCCCGCACAAATTAGGAATATAGAAAATGCCTTGCCGGGAACTAAAGTACTTTCTCGCACGCACCTGATTCTAGATATTTTTGCCAACAATGCCCGCACGGCTCAAGCCAAAACCCAAGTAGAACTAGCGCAAAGTATTTTTATGCTGCCGCGATTGACCGGACTTTGGACACACTTGAGCAAACAAAAAGGGGGTATCGGTATGAAAGGTCCCGGTGAAACGGAAATTGAGACCGACAGAAGAGCCCTGAGAAATAGAATTTCCCTCCTATACGACAAGCTCAAACATATCGAAAAAATTGGCTTCACCCAAAGGGCCAGTCGAAAAGGCGCCTATAGAGCCGCCTTGGTAGGATATACCAACGTAGGAAAAAGCACCGTCATGAACCTACTCTCGCATTCAGATGTATTGGTCGAAAATAAACTTTTTGCCACCTTAGATGCCACCGTTAGAAAGGTAGCCCTTCCCCATCCGGATGAAATGAAACCTCCCGTGATGGTGCTGCTGAGTGATACGGTTGGATTTATTAGAAAGCTCCCCACTTTATTGGTAGAAAGTTTCAAAAGTACCCTATCCGAAGCCGTAGAAGCCGACCTCCTCATACATGTGGTAGATATTTCAAACCCGAATTTTGAAGCACAAATGCTTTCTGTGAAAGAAACCTTATACGCAATTGGGTGCGGACACAAGCCCGAGATAGTGGTATTCAATAAAATTGATGCCTATCGAGATTCAGACGAATTTTTTGTAGGACAAACAGGAATGAATTTGAATCAGTTTGAGCAAAGCTGGATAGCCAAAGAAAACGCCCCGGCTGTATTTATTTCAGCCACACAGAAAAACAACATCGATGCGTTGCGCAAGATAGTAGTCGAACAACTACTGCATATTAAAGGAACCTCATATCAATAATTGAATGAGATTCCTTTTACATATGCTTAAAGTTCGTCTTCGTTGAAGAAATAATCGTCGTCTGTAGGGTAGTCAGACCATATTTCTTCAATGCTCTCGTAAGGTTCACCGTCGTCTTCAAGTTCTTGAAGATTTTCAATTACTTCTAAGGGAGCACCAGAGCGAATGCCGTAGTCAATCAACTCATCTTTGGTAGCGGGCCATGGAGCATCGTCCAAGTAGCTCGCCAATTCTAATGTCCAATACATAAAATTTCCTCCTTATTTCTCGCGAAAATATGTTTTTATTTCAATAAAACAAGTCCACTTTTGTGAAACAATTGTTATGCATCCAGATTGGCAGAACCAAATACACGTTTATTGCGAAAATTACAGTTCTTCAGAACCTGAAGTTTTGCAAAAATTAACACAATATACTTGGCGCAAAACGGTGAATCCACGTCAACTAAGCGGACACCTGCAAGGGCGATTTCTAGCTCACATGGTGCACCTCTTACAACCCCTTAAAATCCTTGAAATTGGCACGTTTACAGGATACGCCACCTATTGCCTTGCTCAAAATGCCCTCCCTAATACAGAAATTACCACCATTGAAGCCGATGCAGAAATTGCGTATAAGGGACAACAGTTCTGGAAAAACGAAGCCATTTTCCCAAAAATAAATTGGCGAGTAGGCAATGCCCTTGAGATTATGGGAGAATTTGAGAATATCGACCTAATGTTCATAGATGCCGATAAACACAATTACCAAAACTACTTCGAACTTGGGTTGAAATGTCTCAGCGACCGAGGGGTGATGCTTTTCGATAATACGCTTTGGAGCGGCAAAGTGGTAAGCCACGAAACTGATAAAGACACTCAGAAAATGCACGAATTCAATACTTACATCGCTCAACACCCCGAGGTAATGGTAACCTTGCTGCCCATACGAGACGGCCTCACATGGGTAAGCAAGAAACCTAAATAATTACATTTAGCAATACGACCGCCCTTTTCTTTTTGTTAGTGGCAAGATTATTCCTACGTATACTTGAATAAGTCGGGCAAACTAAGAATTCCTCAATTTATCCAATAAGTCGCTCAACTGAGCCGACTCTTCCTCTGTCAATCCCGTCATTTTAGACTGTACTTCGCGCATAGCCGGATCGATATGCTCTAAAATTTCCAATCCTTTATCGTTGATTCGAATATTCATTTTGCGTTTATTCTCATCGTTAATACAACGTTCGATGTAACCCATTGCCAACAAACGATCGCACAAACGCGTTAAGTCCGGATTTTTATCAATCATTACCGACTTAATCTGATTGGGATTCATTGCTTCTGGAAATCCACCCCTCAAAATACGCAATACATTGTATTGCTGCGAAGTAAGTTGGTGGTCTTTGAACACCACTCTAAAACGATCCGATATCCAAGCGTTGGTAAACATCACATTCACCAAGGCTTTGTGAACGTTAGATTGGAATTTCCCTTGTTTAAGTTCGTCTTCGATTTTCAAAATAGCGTAATTAATTTAATCTCAAGGCGTACCCGACGCTTTCACGCCAACTTCGTGACATTTAGTATCCTTCGAACGCAAAAATAAACTTAAATTTGTGTCTTTCTATGACATTCCAATATTCTCGAAGTTTTGCCCACCAATTAGATGAACAAGATCTGCTCAAAGATTTCCGCCAGTGGTTCCATTTTCCAACCAATCCTCAGGGGGAAGATCTACTGTATTTCTGCGGAAATTCTTTAGGGCTGCAACCCAGAACGGCGAAACAAGCCCTCGATGCAGAATTAGAAGATTGGGCCAAATATGGCGTAGAAGGCCATTTTCATGGAAAAAATCCGTGGTTCCATTATCATAAATTTCTTACACAAAACAGTGCAGAAATTGTAGGTGCCAAAGAACACGAGGTGGTCGTAATGAACCAACTAACCGTGAACTTACACTTACTCATGGTTTCTTTTTACAAACCAACCTCCCAAAAATATAAGATTTTGATGGAAGCGGGTGCCTTCCCTTCCGATATGTACGCCATCGAAAGTCAGGTAAAATTCCACGGATATGATTACGACGATGCCGTAATTGAATTGCAACCCCGCGAAGGAGAACATACCCTGCGTCACCAAGACATTCTCGATGCCATAGAAACCCATAAAAACGAGTTGGCCTTGGTATTCTTCAGTGGGGTTCAATACTATACCGGTCAGTTATTTAATATCCAAGAAATTACGGCTAAAGCCCATGGCGTAGGCGCAATCGCTGGCTTTGATTTAGCGCATGCCGCTGGAAACGCATTCCTTAAATTACACGAATGGAATGTAGATTTTGCGGCTTGGTGCTCTTATAAATACTTGAATTCTGGACCTGGAAATGTATCAGGTGTTTTCATACATGAAAAACACGGATTGAATGAAAATACACCACGTTTTGCCGGATGGTGGGGACATAAAGAAGACCAGCGTTTTTTGATGAAACGAGGATTCATACCCGAACCCGGTGCCGCCGGTTGGCAAATGTCTAATGCCCCCGTTTTTGGCATGGCCGTTCACAAAGCTTCCCTCGAAATTTTCCATAAAGCGGGCATGAAGAATCTGCGTGAGAAATCCAAAAATCTTACCGCATATTTGGAATACGTGCTTAATTATGTGCAAAACCACCACTCGGATATATCATTTGAAATTATCACCCCTAAAAATCCAGAGGAAAGAGGCGCCCAACTCTCCATTTTAGTTAAAGAAAACGGAAAAGCACTTTTTGACCATATTACCAATAAAGGCGTTATTGCAGATTGGCGCGAACCCAATGTAATACGCTTAGCACCTACTCCCTTGTACAACCGTTTTGAAGATGTTTTTGCACTAGGCGAAATCCTTAAATCGTTTCAATTATAACGTCTGTCAATTATTTATTATCTCCTATCGCAAGCAACCCAAAGATTTCATTGGAATACCCTAATTTTGTCTTTCTTCTAAAAGAAGATTTTTGATTTAACGAATGAATCCAACTCCTAAAAACCCTAACGAGAAAAAGCCCGGTGGTTTTAAACCCGGTAATGGCTTTAAATTTAATCACTATTGGATATACGGCATCTTATTCATTGTATTTCTGGCCTTAAACTTTTTACCAAGAAGCGCAGGACAAAGTACCCACTGGAATGAAGTGCGCGAAATGGTCGTAAAAGGCGATGTTAAAGAACTCAAACTCATTAACGATCGTTATCTCGAGGTATACCTAACCATGGATGCCGCTGGGAGAAAAGAATACTCCAAAAACAAACGCAAACAAGATATGTTCGGACAAACCGAACCTAACTTCAGTTTCGAAATCGAAAAAGGATATTTCAACACCGAAATACAAGATCTAAAAAAGCAGATTGCGGACCCAAACAAACTCATTATCAAGTACGAAAGCCATAGCGATATCTTCGGACAATTATTTCAATGGATATTCTTTATCGCCATTTTCTTGATTTTCTGGAACCTCATGTTCAAGCGCATGGGCGGTGGCGGTGGTGGATCCGGAGGTCCGAACATCTTCTCCATAGGCCGTGCACGTGCCCAAGTTTTCGATAAAGACACCAAAGTGAATGTGTCGTTTAAAGACGTAGCAGGTCTTGAAGAGGCCAAAGAAGAAGTAATGGAAATCGTAGATTTCCTAAAAAATCCTAAAAAATACACCAACCTGGGAGGAAAAATCCCGAAAGGAGCCCTTCTTGTAGGCCCTCCAGGTACCGGTAAAACTCTTTTGGCCAAAGCCGTTGCCGGTGAAGCAGGTGTTCCTTTCTTCTCATTATCTGGTTCTGATTTCGTTGAAATGTTTGTGGGTGTTGGTGCAAGTCGTGTACGTGATTTATTCAAACAAGCGAAAGAAAAAGCCCCAGCGATTATCTTTATAGATGAAATTGATGCGATAGGACGTGCACGTGGAAAAAACCTTGTACAGAGCTCTAACGACGAACGTGAGAACACCTTAAATCAACTACTTGCTGAAATGGACGGTTTCGGAACCGATAGCGGAGTTATCATACTCGCCGCTACCAACCGCGCCGATATTCTAGACAGCGCCTTAATGCGCCCAGGCCGTTTTGATCGTCAAATAAGTGTTGATAGACCCGATATTGTAGGTCGTGAACAAATTTTTGGCGTTCACCTTCGTCCATTAACCAAACTAAGCACCGATGTAGACGCACATAAATTGGCCCTTCAAACTCCAGGATTTGCCGGAGCTGAAATTGCCAACGTATGTAATGAAGCCGCACTTATTGCCGCTCGCCGGAATAAAGAATTAGTAGAAATGAGCGACTTCCAAGACGCCATCGATCGTGTTATTGGTGGACTTGAAAAGAAAAATAAAATAATTTCCCCCGAAGAAAAGAAAATCGTAGCCTATCACGAAGCCGGCCACGCCGTTGCCGGTTGGTTCTTAGAATTTGCCGATCCATTGCTCAAAGTTTCGATAGTTCCACGTGGTGTTGCCGCCCTTGGTTACGCCCAATATTTACCAAAAGAACAATATCTATACCGCACCGAACAATTACTCGATAGCATGGTTATGACACTTGGCGGTCGCGCTGCAGAGCAAATATTCTTTGAAAAAGTATCTACAGGTGCCCAAAACGATTTGGAACGTATTACTAAATTGGCTTATGGCATGATTACCCATTACGGCATGAGTAAAAAAGTAGGTCAAGTAAGTTTTAACGATCCTACGGGTGAATATGGCTACCAAAGACCCTATTCTGAAAAAACGGCCGAACTTATCGATGAAGAAGTGCGCAGCATGATCGATGAAGCCTACCAACGTACCATCGATTTGTTAACCGACAAAAAGAAAGAGGTAGAAGCCATTGCGATGGAATTGTTAACCAAAGAGATCATCTTCAAATCGGATATCGAACGCATCATTGGTCCACGCCCCTACTTAGAAGACGAAGTGTCGCAACAAGTTTCCGAAATGAACCAACACCGTTCGCAAATTAGCGCTCCTACAGAAGAAATTACGGATAGTTCGAGCACAAACGGAGCTACAGATGCAAACGAAAATAGTACCGTTGAAACTGACGAAAAAGCGCCTACTACAGCCAACGAATCTACCGATAATAACAATACGGAAGTTAACGATTCGGACTTTAAATAGACCCCATTCGCCCAATTCGAATGGGCTTAATTACAATTCAAGTATATAGAAAGAGGGCTGTCAGCAATGACGGCCCTTTTTCATATACGACTATCCTATCTGAGCACGATCGCTTTCACAAAACATAATAATGATCACTCCTATTGAGAAAGGCAATGTTTAGTTTATCCTCTTTAAACCAATTATTTTAGGAATTCTCGTTTGTAACCAACCTGTTTTTTACAGCAAAATCAATAGCGCTTATAATAAAGGAGCGTCATAAAAATAACAATCCATTAAGCGTGAAGCTCTTGTAACTGTATCAAACTGTAATACAATTTCTTATTGGCTATCAACTCCTGATGCGTTCCCACTTCCACTATCTCACCACGGTCTAATACCACAATCTTATCGGCATGCATCACGGTGCTCAATCTATGGGCAATAACAATACTCGTTCTGTTCTTCATAAGCGTTTCTAAGGCCTTTTGAACCGCTTTCTCGCTCTGACTGTCCAATGCCGAAGTAGCTTCATCTAGAATCAAAATTTCCGGATCTTTGAGCAAGGCCCTGGCTATCGACAAACGCTGTTTCTGTCCCCCTGAAAGTTTGCCACCGCGCTCGCCAATCTCCGTTTCATAGCCTTTATCTTGTGCTAATATAAAATCATGCGCAAACGCGGCCCTCGCTGCCTCCTCTATTTGCTCTTGCGTTAACTCGGGTCGACCCAACGCCACATTGTTTTTAATGGTATCGTTAAATAAGATGCTTTCTTGGCTCACAATCCCTATCAACTGACGTAAATCTTCCTGATTAAAATCGCGAATATCAACCCCATCCAAACATATAGACCCACTACTCACATCATAAAATCGCGCTACCAAATCCGTTAACGTGGTTTTTCCCGCTCCTGACGGACCCACCAAAGCTACCGTTTCGCCTTTCTTAATATCTAAATTGATCTGCTTCAACACCTCATGCCCATCTAGATACGAAAATCCAACCCCTTTAAATTGTAGCAATGAATTGAAAACCGGAACCTTCGGAGTAACCGGATCGGCCACCACCACAGGGGCTGTAACCAATTCTTGAATACGCTCCAAACTCGCCATGCCCTTCTGTGCCGCATAAAGCGCATTGGAAAATGCTTTAAATGGAGGAATCAATTGACTGAAAATAGCAAAATACCCTAAGAAAAACTCCGGATCCAGTTCCTTGCGAAACACCATACCCCCGCCCAACCAAAGCAACAATGCCGAAACGGAAATACCTACCGTTTCACTCACGGGGGAAGACAAATCATAACGGCGTTGCACCGAAATATTATTTCGGGTATACTCCTGATCCTGATCACTATATCTTTTGAAAAAGAATTTCGAACCGTTAAAGGCCTTAATGATGCGGATCCCTCCTAAGGTTTCTTCAAAGGAGCTCATCACTTTGCCGAGTAAAGCCTGATTCTTCGTGCTTTTCTTTCTCAAAGAACGACCAATTACCCCTATGATAAGGGCCGTTATCGGCAAGAATAATAAAATATATAAGGTTAACTTAGCCGACAACACCACCAACGCAATCATAAAAATCAGAATATTGAGAGGCTGAAAGTACAAGGCCTCTAAAGATACCATGAGGGCAAATTCAATTTCCTTAATGTCGTTACTCATTCTTGAAATCAAATCGCCTTTTCGCTCATTATTGAAAAACGCAATTGGAAGATCCAAGCATTTCTGATAAATATCCAGGCGCATGGTTCGGATACTCTTATTGCGAATCAGAACCATAAAATTCATGGCAAGAAAACGCGACACATTCTTTAAAACGGTAACAATTACCAATCCAATACTCAAATACGCCAACGCCTGAAAGGGCTCACCTGCAGCCAACTGCCGGAACCATTCTATAAAATCTCCATAAATAGATGCAAACCACTTCCCCACACCCTCAGAATTCTGCGTAATTGTTGGGGCTTCTTCCGTTTTACCGAACAAAATCTTCAAAACCGGCATGATTAGCAACAACGATGCTAAATTGAATATGATATAAAAGAAATTAAAAATGAAATTTCCTAAAATCAACGATTTGTGATCGGCGGCGTAACGGAGAAACTTAAATACTGCTTTCAAGACCGAACAAATTTACGCAATAACCGCCCATAAAAAGAAAGAGGCGACCTCGGCCGCCTCTTTACTATCAAATTTTAAGTATAATAATTTTATTTAATTACCGCTTTCTCGGTGTATACCTCACCAGATTGGGTCATTACCTCAATAAGGTAAATGCCAGATCCTGCATTCAAATGTACAGGAATTGAAACACCTTCTAATACAGGGTTGTTATTTGTCCAAATTGTAGCACCTGAAAGGGCACGAACATTAACCTCTGTAATTTGCGATTTCATATCACGGATATAGAACACACCTGAACTTGGATTAGGATATAACTGAATAGATGCATCCGCGAATGTCTTAACGCGACTGGGTTCATTATCTAATATCGTAACGTTCAAAACAGAATCTGCACCAATGCTACCAGGACCTACTACATTCCGCAATGCAAAAACCAATGTTTTGGTACCGTCACCTTCTGTATCATCTGATATATTCGCTTTAACTACGTAAAAATTCTGATTCTTAATCACATTTACAGTTCGCGTTTGATAATCAAAATCTAAAGGCGATACAGCAGTACCTCCAATTTGAACGACGTCTACTTTGAAATTCTCGTCTGTAGGAGCCACACGGAAACTCATCACCAATGAATCTGCCAACTCGGTAATTTCAGCTGTTTTATCTTCAAAACGTATTACGGGTAGGGCTGCAGTGCTGAAATCATTCAAACTTCGCGGTGATAAGAAATACTTTTCCTTGTAAGGGGCTTTATTATCGAACTGCACACCAATACCTGCAATATTCAAGTAGCCTTTAGGCGCAGGAGTACCATCTATATCTGATTCCGCATCGATGTATAAGGTATCCGTGCGTCCCGTAGAACCTAAAACACGAACATAGGCCCATGCATTAGCATTCAAACTGGTCTCTGGCCATTCTAAAGGATCGACCAATATAACTCTTCTCAATTCAACCAAATCCGACTCTGAACCTTCACCAATTGCAGTAACGGTACGAATTTTCTGTAAAGTCATACCCGACAAACGACGAATTACGGTATCCAAGTCCAAAATTTGCGCAGTACCTTGGAATTGTCCAATAGTACCTTGTATCATCACTGAATCGCCTTCCTTTACATTATATCCAAAGGTTTTAGAAGAAGAAAACACGCCAATTCCACCTGTGTAATCTTTAATGGTAAATCCAAGTCCTGAAGCACGGGTGTTGATGCCATATACCACTCCTTGAATACGACAGCGAACACCTAATGAGTCAACCTGACCATCCGCCTTAGTTTGCTTATTTACTTTCGCTATTGGATAAATAGGTAAATCGTTATCTAAAATCGTAATTCGGAAGGTATCTGGCTTGACAATCGTGGTATTCGAAACATTTATCAAACCAAATTTCGCATATTCCGTTCCTTCGTACTCATCGTCTTCACGGATCGGTATATTAAATACGATGGTATCAGGAGTATTTCCATCAATACTCTTTAACTGAGATACCGGATTGAACGTTAGATCTAAACCTGCCTTCGCCGTGCTTTCCGCCGTTAAATAACGCAAAGCGAAATCAGCACCGGCATCTTTTTTCTCAACAACCAATATTTTCACAGCAACACTTCCAACAGACTCACTTACTACCATTGAAGGTTGTACCATTCTAATGGTAGAAGGACCGTCGTTATCCTTAATAATAACTAGGGTAGTGCTATCGGTGATGCTACCCAAACCATTTTTCTTACGCAAAACAACCACTACGCTATCATCCCAATCGTAAGCCAAGTCATCTCCAATATAGGCCGTAAGTTTTACAGAATCGCGACCTGTAGACTTCCCTAAGAAAAAGGTAGTATCCCGATTATTCACGATACCCAAAGAGAATTCTTGTGGAATACGGGTACTATCAGATTTACTCTTTACCAGTAAAGTCAATTCTACAGGTTCTTTAACTGCCCGGCTCGTTTTAACCTCAATATTTAGGGTTCCTGCATTTTCATTTACTTTCAACACATTAGAAGCTAAGGAAAGCCCTAACTGATCATCATCAACTAATACGAGTTCATGGGTTTTTATGGATCCTAAATTCGCGTTTTGAGTATTTTCCAATCGGAAGAATATATTTTCCGTGCCCTCAGCAATCTCATCCTGTAAAATGCTGATTTTAACCGTATCTGTTGCATCTGCCCCAGGGGCAAACGTAATCGTTTTCTTAAAGCTTTGGTTGTAATCTGCTTTGTCAGTGGCACTTCCGCCTGTAATACTGATGTCGACAGATTGCGACAACCCATTGCTATATTTTCTTTGAATTACCACATAACCCTCAGCTTCTTTTTCGCTAAAATAACCGGCATTCGTCTCAAAAGAGATTTCCGGAGCCAATAAAGGAGCGTCTGACTTACTAATGACAATAGCACTGCTGCCACCAGTTGGATTTCTAGTATCGGTATTGCTACCCCATACACCGTTATCATCTTGTTGATTGTATTGTATCAATCCAGCGGCATTCCAGCGGGTAATGGAGCGTAAACCATTCGCCAAGTCATTGGGGATTATGGTTCCCCACATTTTTGCTTTCTTGAAAACATTGTTATCGTAAAAACTTGCAAGATTAGATAACGTAGCTCCTGAGTATTTACCACTCTCAATAGTAGTAACGGCTAAAGGCCTGCCGATAGCATCTTTGTCATCATACAATGAAACATAATGTGATTCATTTGCGAAAGATTCCCCATAAATAGCGGTTCCTTCATCGCTTCCTGAATTCGTACCGAAAGAAATTACCGTCATAGAATCCATTACATAATGGTAAGAGGTATCATTTCCAGACATACCAATCATCGTCAAACCTGCATAAACGGCTTTGCCGTCCGCAAAAAACGAACTTCCATCACCTACAAAACCTAACCACATTTCCGCAAAACCCATAAAATCTGTTTTTAATGTATCGTGGCCTCCTGCAGAAGAAAAAGAATGTGTGGTTACATATCGGTGCGTACCGTTATCATCATAAACAACACCGCCGTGACCCGCCAACAAGATATTGGTATCCAACTCACTAAACTCAAAACAACGAGCAATATACTTGTATGAGGAATTGGGCAAGAACGGACCCATTCTCAATCTCGTATAGGTAATTAATTCGCTGCTAGACGAACCTGAAGCCATGTACTGCGGCACCAAAATGCCAGTAACTGACATTGAGCTTCTTTGTGCTTTTAAGGAAGTAGCTCCTGCAATAAAGGCGCAAACTACAAGTAATAATCTCTTCATCATACAATATTCTTAATCAACAAAAATAACCATTTTCACCGCGTTTTATAAAAAGTTCTATAATATGTCCGTTATTATGTGATTAAACTGACCTAGAACCCTAATTCTTACTTGGTGAATCCTAAAGAAAACACAGATACATTCACATCGTTTTTTGCCCGTATGGCATCGATACATGCCTCAATTGTAGCCCCCGTTGTTACCACATCGTCAATTATAGCTACATGCCGTATCCCCTCTGCAAACACCCCACATTCATAAACAGATTTGGCATTCAACCATCTATCAAATTTTGACTTCTGTGTCTGAGAACCTCTATCCTTCACCCTTTTTAAACAACCTGTTTCCATTACAATTCCGGTACTATTTTGAAGTCCTAATGCAATGCACTCCGCCTGATTATATCCCCGCTTTCGCTGCTTTTTTTTCGTCATAGGCACAGGCAGCAACATATCTATCTCTGATAAATTATGACTATGGTATTTCTTTAGTCGATGTCCGTATACATTTCCTAAATAAACCCCCAAATCCGGCCGGTCTCTGTATTTTATCTCCTTAAATAAATTAGAATACAACGATCCCGATTGATACATCAAAAAAGACCCTCCATATTTTACTTCACAACGACCCCAAAAGGTTTTTACTATCGGACTTATACTTCCAATAGAAAAAACAAATAACGGCAACTCCGAATAACACGATATACATAAATACTTCTCGTAATTTTCAAAAATAGCCTTACCGCAAACCAAACAATACCTCGGAAATAACACATCCCACAAATCCTTTATTTTCATTTTTATCGATGCTTTTTAATAATTCAAACAACAAACACACTCCTTCCCCCCAAAGCCCACTAAAATTACCGAACTTTGTTTTTGCGATTATGGCATCTCGAAAAACAGACCGTGAAATACCCAAATTAAAACTCAACCGCGAAAACCTTAAGAAATCGGTGCGCCTTTTTAGATATATGTCTAAAAGTAACCGCTGGCTGTTTGCCCTCGGAACCCTATTTCTAGCCATTTCCGCCGGTGCCTCCATACTATTTCCAAAACTACTCGGTAATATGATGGACGGTGTTTTCGTATATCAAAATGGCGGGGTCTCCACCGCCCCAAGCACTGAAAGAATTCAAGAAATTGCCCAATATTTCATTATACTCTTTGCCGTTCAGGCCGTTTTTAGCTTCTTAAGAATATCGCTGTACGTGCGCGTTACCGAAGACATGACCAAAGGACTTCGTACCGACCTATTTAAATCAGTAGTAAGTCAAAACATGCACTTCTTTGGCGAAAATCGCACCGGTGAAATCCTAAGCCGATTCAGTGCCGATATTGCCCAAATTCAAGATACCTTCACCACCAACCTCGCTTTTTTTATCCGCCAAATTCTCATCATGATTGCCGGTATTATTTTAATTTTTACCAGCTCTCCCGAACTCGCCCTTTACATGGTGTCCACCATCCCCGTTGTGGTGATAATTGCACTTTTCTTTGGAAAATTTATTCGCAAAATTTCCAAAGAAGTACAAGACATAACCGCACAGAATAATGTCATCGTCGAAGAAACTACCTCAGGAATAATCAACGTAAAAGCCTTTACCAACGAAGAATTTGAAACCCAACGCTATACCGAAAATGCCGATTTCCTGAAACAAGAAAGCATCAAACGCGGCTACTGGCGCGGCGCTTTCAGCTCATTTATCATCATTTGCCTCTTCGGAGCCATCGTGTGGCTAATCTACCTCGGACTCGGAATGGTGCAGGCCGGAACCATGCCCATCGGCGAACTTTTCAACTTTATGCTGCTCACTGCATTCGTGGGCACCTCAATGGGCGGAATGGCCGAACAATTTGTTCAAATTCAAAAAACCCTCGGCGCCATCGAACGTGTTATCGATATCATCGATGCTCCAAAAGAATCCAATCAAACCGAAAACACGTCACTGGTCGACAAACCCATCACCTTTAAAAAAGTAAGCTTTGCCTACCCTTCACGACCCGAATCACCCGTGCTCAATCAAATCGACATGGAACTCCTTCCCGGCAAAACGACCGCATTAGTCGGCGCCAGTGGCTCCGGAAAGTCCACCTTAACCGCCCTGCTCTATCAATTCTATCAACCGCAAAGTGGCGAAATCCTACTCGGCAACGACCCTATAAATCAACTCAATTTACACCATTACCGAAGCCAAATGGCATTGGTTCCCCAAGAAGTTACCCTTTTCGGGGGAAGCATTTATGAAAATATCCGCTATGGTAAACCCGATGCCTCCGATCAAGCCATACGCGAGGCCGCTAAAGATGCCTTTGCCCTCGATTTTATTGAGTCCTTCCCCGATGGTTTCGATACTTTAGTGGGCGATAGAGGCATGAAATTATCCGGCGGACAAAAACAAAGAATTGCCATAGCCCGTGCCATTCTGCGCGATCCAAAACTACTCATACTCGATGAAGCTACTTCCGCCCTCGATTCTGAAAGTGAATTTTATGTACAGCAAGCCCTGCAAAAACTCATGGAAAACCGAACTTCATTGGTAATCGCTCACCGACTGAGCACGATCAAAAATGCGGATCAAATTTGGGTAATGCAACGCGGACAAATAGCAGAACACGGCACCCATTCCGAATTGTTGACACATACTTCAGGTATTTACAAACAAATGGTAGAAAGACAATTAGATCCTTCCGAATTCTTCCAATCTTAATGCAAATCCGTTCTTCGCATATCGTTCTTTTTCTCTCCTTCGTTTTGAGCTGGGGAACCCCGTTATGGGCCCAAGACAATGCCCGTTTGGCACAATCGCTGTTTCAACAAAAAGAATTTCAAAAAGCCGGCATTCTATATGAAGAACTTCATGAAAGCACTCCCGAAAATAGCATCTACTATGAAAACTATTTACAATGCTTAGTCAATACCAAAGAATTTAAAAAGGCTCGAAAAACTACCCGTAAAATGGCTAAAATAACCGGGTATCCGCTTATTTTTATGGTAGACGAATGCTGGGTGAATCAGCAAGAAGATCCCAACGAAAAAAATAACGGAAAATTATACCGACTGATTCTTGAGAAATCTCAAGACAATATAAGCTTAGCCTTGCAAGCCGCCGATCGTTTCCAAAGCCGCAATATGATCAACGAAGCCATCGACATCCTCGTTCAAACCGAAGATATTTATGGTTCCAATCCGCGAATCTCCAATCAAATTGCCCTGCTCGAAATGCAAAATGGCAAGAGATTGAAAGCCCTAGAACGCTACCTCGATCTTATTGTGCGCTCCAATACCCCACACGACCAACTCAAAAGAATATTCGATACGTATATTACCGACTCTGCAGATGTTATGGCCCTCCAAGAAATGCTGTTGGTTAAAATAAAACAATATCCTCAGGTATCTGGATTAAGTGAGTGGCTTAAATGGACATTCGTGCAATTACAAGATTGGGAAAAGGCGTTTATTTACACACGATCACTCGATTTACGCCTAAAAGAAGACGGCTATCGTATGTTCGATTTATCGTACCTATGTGCCAGCAACGGCGATTTGAAAACGGCCATAAAATGCCTCGATTACTGCATTAAAAAAGGAGAAGACGCCTACAACTATTACGAAGCCCAAAGCCGTTGGTTTGAACTCTCTTATCAACTATCGGAACAAGAAAATGTGCCATTATCGCAAAACTTCGACTCCCAACTTTTTGCATTTATCACCAATAACGCCCCTAGCAAAAGCACCTTACCGTCGGCTGTAATTTGGTCTAAGCGACTTACCGAAAAGAATCATAACGACTCTGCTATTGATGTTTTAAGCCAATTCGCTAGCTCAGAATATTTAGATAAAAAAACCTCCGCCGAAGCTAAAATTGCTTTGGCCGACCTGCTTGTACAAAACAACGATGTATATCGCAGCGAACTCCTGCTCGCCCAAGCCGAAAAACAATTCAAAGACGATCCCATAGGGCAGCTGGCCAAATTCAAACGGGCAGAACTGTCCTTTTATAGAGGCGATTACGATTGGGCCAATATGCAACTCGACGTACTTAAAGGAGCCACTACCCAACTTATATCTAACGATGCCATGGAACTGTCCCTATGCATTACCGATAACTTAGGAATTGACAGTAATTACACTGCCTTAGAATGGTATTCTCGAGCCCGACTTTTTCAACGCCAAAAACGCGCCGATTCAGCGTTTTATTACATTGAAAAAATCGCAAAAACCTTTCCCGGACATTCTCTTGGAGATGAAATCATGCTCATGAAGGCACAGCTCCATCAAAGCAAATCTGAATATATTGAAGCTGCCGATTTATACGCCAAATTGGTAGACATCTACCCCGATGATATTTTAGCCGATAACGCCCTTTTCGAACTCGCACAAATTCAGCAATTCAAGCTGAAAGATTTGAGTAAAGCACAAGCCAATTATGAAAAATTGATTGTGAACTATACCCAATCTTTATTTGTTGCCGAAGCACGTATACAATTTAGAAAACTCAGGGGATTTTAAGTATTTTGCGGCATGCTAAAGCCCCATTTTTGGATATTCATCCTCGTTTTAAGGCTTATACCGGCTTCTGCCCAATTAGAAAATCCAATATTCAACGGCACTTACAACTCCGAAATATTAAATGCAAATCCTGAAAAAATTTGTTCTGATTTACATCCAGAATACAATCCAAACTTCCCATTTATGGCACTTGCCAACGCACCTGAAAAATGGGGCGTGCAAGTATTGCATTATTTTAAAAATAACGAATACATGGAGGCCCATAATCCAGGTCTGACCTTGTTTGGCACCCAAATTACCACCGGCACAAAACGCAGTTTTCAAAATAATAAATCCCATGTTTATTTAGGTATAATGGCCAATTTCCCTTTCGGGGGAACCCAAAAAACCCAATTTTTTCCACTGGTGCAATTTCAGCACACCTTTAATCATAAACACCATCTCGTACTCGGCACCTTGCACGGAAATACCCGCCATAACCTATACGAACCGCTCTATAATTACGAACTCAACTTAAGCCAGCCCTTCGAATACGGAATACAACACTTGTATAAATCCAAATATTTCGATTCTGACTTATGGCTCGACTGGCGGCAACTAGCGATTGCCTCTATTTCCCAACAAGAAATCATTTCTTTTGGCTGGAGCAGTAAAATAAAACTTAATCCTCTATCGCCAAAGCACAAGTTCAGCATACCCTTAAGTTCGTTGGTTTATCACCAAGGCGGAGAATCTCTTTTGGTGGGAAAACCCATTGCCAATAAATGGAACGGTAGCATTGGGATTCGTTATGACATCAATAACCAATTCCGGTTTGAAAGTGTGGCTTTCGGATCGCAAGATTTCTCCCCCAAACGTATTACCTCCTTCAAGGATGGACATGCGTGGTACAATCAAATACACGTAAATCCACTAGGGAAACACCAATTGGTACTTTCGCACTATTACGCAGAAGAATTTTTTGCTCCTTTTGGACCTAACCTTTTCTTGAGCGAACAAGTTGGCAATCCCTTTAAATTCGATAACTATCGCAATTTCCTAATGGCACGCTACCAATGGATGGGAGCACTGATACCCGAAAAATGCATCTTCGACTTCCGCCTTGAGCCTATTTGGCATATCGAAAAGCAACAATTTGCCTTTAGCGCCGGATTTTATGTAAAATATGTTTTAGGCACTGAACTGTACTAAATTTAAACTTCATAAATACCAGTTATATTCAAAATGAGTGTCATTTCCGACCCCCAAACGGTAGTATTTATGCTACTAAGCAATGCCCAATTTTAATCGAAATATTGGATATTATTAATATCTACAGAGACTAATTCAAGTAACAAATAAGGCCCATTCTATTAAAATGGAAATAATAGATACTTTTAAGACCGAAACAGACTAATTCAAGTAGTAAACAAGGCCCCATTCTATTAAATCTGCCGTTGTTTTATTCGCCTTTAACCTGCCTATTGCGGTCCAATGTGAATTCAACTGATAACTAATACCTAGAGCTTCAAAATATGGTGTTTTGTATCCCCAATTAGGTTTATATACATACCAACCTAAATCGAACAACATGCCCCACTTGCCAAATCGTTGATGGTACCCCACACTGATGCCCGCATCTAATCCATTCTGGAGGGTAAATGCCGGTAGTTTTTCGAATTTTTCAAAGCGATAAAACGGATCTGCATGCGTGGCTATTGCCATTCTGAGACTTGCATGCTGCGATAAACGATAATCCCAACCGAACTCCAAAACCGGCACCCAATAGGCCCGTGGATCATCGATATCCAAGCTTTTCCTGCCCGTGCGCGCCGATACAAAGGGATTCCACAGGCGTGAGGCAACTTCCCCCAAAACCAAGGGATAAGATATAATATTTTTAGTGATTCCAAGGGAAACCGACGGTATGTTGATGCCCAAATTCGGGGCTTTCCACGCCCCATTCGAAAAATGGCTGAACCGCAATCCCATCTGCATCGACAAGTGGGAAGTGATTCGTCGAGAACCTTCCAGGTAAAGCTGTCCAAATGCGTTTCCATAGGACCCAATGGCGCGATTGGTAGGGTTGGTTTTGACATGATACGGTTGGGTAATTACGCCCACTCCCATGGCAAATCCAAACCGAAGATCAGTATTTCGAATCTTGAAAAACTGTCGTTCGATATTCAATCCTAGGGAAATCCCCAATCCCAGAGTCGGACTGCCCAAATGAGCGGCATAGGCCAACAATCCGAGTCTTTTTCGGGAATCTTCAAAACTGCGCAAGTACTGGTATTGCAGCGACATCACCGGCTGATATAAATGATACATATCATCGTGATGCGGAATGATAAATCCGCGGTCGAATGAAACCCGATGATCGCCCAAAGTCATTAAGCCATATACGATGCCATTTGGCGCCTTTAAGGGACTAATTTTCGCGATTTTTATCGTTACTAAACTATCGTCTTTTACAGAATCAAGGGCAACTATTGATGAAAATTCATCAATAGTTGGACCTAATTCATTTAGATTAGAGTCTTTTCGATCAAGCTTAGCATTTATTATTGATGCAGTTTCACCAATAGAAGTAACCGATAAAAATGTAGTAGACGAAAAAACCGACGCAATAATTATATGAAAAAAGGCTAATAAAGCGGCTTTTTTCATCACTAGGGCATTTATTTCTTAGATTTATCGGTGGCCAATACCATCCGTATACCCAAGTTCGCTCCAATTTCCATTACATCTACCATTTGCTGAACCGTTAAATTACGATCCAAACGCAATACCACATTCATGCGATTCTCTGGATTTTCAGGATCTGAGAAATTATCTCTAGCCGCGATAAGTCGGGCTTCCACTTCTTGAATAGGAAGCGGTGTTTTCTCATTATCTATGAAGTACTGAATGCTTTGTTTGGTTTCGTCGCGTTCGTCAAACTTTACGGTTAATATCAAAGGTTTGGTTTGAATGGTGCTCGTGGTTTTTGCTTTTGGCAACATGATTTTAATCACGTTCGGATTGGCCAGAGTGCTGGCGATCAAGAAGAACAACATTAGGAAGAACATAATGTCGTTCATAGACGACGATTCTACTTCTGCTTCTTCTCGGGCCCTTCTTCTTAGATTCATGCGCTTGTGATTAAAGGTTAGAGGTCACTAAAATTTCCATCAATTTCAAGCTTTGCTCTTGTAATCTTTCTGCAAAACGATCGATACGACGGATGTACAACTGATATCCTAAAAATGCAATAATACCTACCAAAAGTCCCGCAAATGACGCTACCATTTTAACATACAAGCCATCCGAAATAGCTCCGATACTGATGTCATTGGTAGTCGAAATCGAATAGAAAATGTTAATTACCCCCCAGATGGTTCCCACAAACCCCAACATCGGAGCCACACGGGCAATGAGACTCAAATAATGTAAATTACCTTCCATAGCACTTAATTCAACACTACCTTTGGTTTCCATCGCACTTTCAATTTCACGCATATTACTACCCAAGAAACGCAAACCTGTAGCCAATACTTGGGCTTGTGCGGTAGGCGTGCGATCGCAATATGACAAGGCGGCATCAGGGCGATTATCTTTCAAATTGTCTTTAATAATATTGATCAGATTATCGTCTAACTTGGCCCTTTTACCCAAATAAATCCAACGTTCTACTATAAAATAAATAGCAACAACGAGTGACAGGGCTAGTAAGGCCATTACAAAACCTCCCTTAACCATGATTTCTAAAATGGGAGCCGACACGTGTTCGGTAGTCTCAGCGCCCGCTGCAAGAGCAGCAGAATCGGCCATCGTGGTGCCGGCTTGTAGGATAATATCCAAATGAATCATATGTGTGTGCGAATAACGTGGGTTACATTAATAATAACGAATAAGGGATCAAAAAATTATCCCCAAAATACGACGATTATTTTATTTCGGTTACACCGCCGCTTACAATAAACTTCATAAGGGCTCCGGGATCAGCGTCTAAGGGCTCAACGTCTACTTTTTTTGCCACTATAAGCTCTCCCGTAATCGCGTAACTCATCGGCAAATAAACGGTGCAATAATCGGGCATGCCTACCTCCTCTAAATCATCTTGGGTTAAAAATCCAAAACGCCAGTGGTATTCGGTAATACGCACCCTTACCGGCTTGGTAAACTTTTTTTCCTTCCCTACAAACGCTTTGGTAACGTCTTTAGTAGTGCCAAAAATCCAACTCAATCCCGGCGCTTTTTCTATTATACCTTCAAGGAAAGAAATCACCTGCTGCGCCACAACCCCTTCCGTTACCTTGCCAATTAGGGCAATAAGGGTAATACCCGATGCCAAATACAAAACAATGGCACCAAAAGACAGATTATTAAGATGTAAAACACTTCCTAATAAGCCCAAAATCCAAAATAAAATACCCACCGTTAAGGCAATCGGCAATACCACCAATAATCCCCTTAAAAAAAGGTTCAAAAATTTCCTCCATCCTACTCGGGTAGGCGAACTTTCAGGCAATTGAGGCGTATTAATGTCCATATTGTTGTAAATCTAATCCTATGTCTGTTCTATAATAAGCCCCTTCAAACTGAATCTCTTGGGCCAATTCTTGCGACTTTTTAATAGCCAAATCTAAAGAATCTTCTAAAACTGTAACCGCCGTTACACGGCCTCCGTTCGTAACCAGCACGCCATTTTCTGATTTAACACCCGCGTGAAAAACGTATTGT